>MWEJ01000348.1 GCA_002071025.1 Verrucomicrobia bacterium ADurb.Bin070
AAAGCGCCGCGAGGGTTCACAGCCAGGCTTGTCCATTTCCGTGCTGAGCGTGGCGAAAAACAGGTTCTGGAGAATGGCCGTGTAGTAGCTGCAAGACTCGGGTGACGCGTCTTTGAGCAGATCCCTGATTTGCCGCGGCTCAAAGAGCGCATCCGGCAAAAGCCCCAGACCGGTCTGCGGATTGCGCTTTCCCTTGAGGAACCAGCAGAAGATCATACGGGTCAGTAACCGGATCAATGGCAGCGAGGGTTTGCCGTCCGCATCTGCCGGCGCGTCTTTTGGAAACACCGCCAGCTCCCGCGCCCAGAAATACCAGTTGGCGATTTCGCGGTAGAAGTCCTTGGTGACCCGCTCGACATCGAACGCGTCATCGTGATGTTGCTGGATGAGCAACGGCGAGAGGCCGAACAACTCAGGGCTGATGCCTCGCAGGTCCAGCAAAGCCAGGCGTTCGGCCGCCGTCCGCAGCCCGTCGCCGGGCAGCACCGCGATCCTGCGCACCAAGCGGCGTTTTTCGGCCTGTTCGTCATATTTGACATTCAGGAAGTGCCAAGCCGTCTGTGCCTTATTTGAGAAAACGAACAGGGCGTAGGGATGATCGCGCAGCAGGTAATCGACGATGGGGCGCTGACACCCGCGCTTCAACTCTGCCGAGGCCAGCCGGCAATAGACGACGTGAAACGCGTTATCCTCGCCGCCGCTGGCGAACAGGACCGGATCTTCCGCCAGGGCGCACTTCGCGATTTCCGGCCATTGACGCGTGCTGAGCGGCTTGTTCTCGCGCTCGTAGTTCAACTCCTGCCAGAACAGACGTTTTAGGCCTTCCAGACCGCGCATGTCCGTAAGGATGTCTTGTACCGACTGCTTTCTCTCGACCTCAGCCATTTTGTGCTCCGTAAAGCCGCGAACTCAGCGCCTCTTGCGCCTGCGTTATCATGTTCATGACTGTAACACATTCATCCGCCGCATGCCACCCTCCTCGTCCATAACTTGAACGTTGAGAGTTGAACGTTGAGCGTTGAGAGTTACCCCCTCGTTCATTCGCGGCGCGGCCGCGCGGCGGGCTTGTCTCCAAGGCATTAAAACCCCTAACTCCTAACTCCTCCTTCGGGTGCAGATTCAAGGAAGTTGAATCGCACCCGCATACCCCGGCGTTTGCCGTTTCGTCTCGCGCAAAACGTACCGGCGTGCTAAGGTACCCCCATGAAAGTGACAGCATTCATGGTTTTGAGTTGGGCCAGTCTCGTCTGTACAGCGACTGCCGGCGCGGGCGAGGTCTGGCTCTCGCAGCTTGACATCGGCAAGACGCGCCAGGGCTGGAAAGAGGCGGCGCGCGATTTCAACCTGCACGGACGGCGCCTGAGCGTGGCCGGACAGACCTACACCAACGGCGTGGCGACCCATTCGCTCTCCGAGCTGTACGTGGAGCTGCGCGGCGCGACGCGCTTTATCGCCGAGGCCGGCGTGGATGACACCAGCGACCAGCCCGACAAGCGCATGGTCTTCCAGGTGATCGCCGACGGCCGCCTGATCTGGCAGAGCCGGCCGCTGCGCCGCGGCGACCGGGCCGTGAAGGTCGATCTCGACGTCGCGCCGTACGCCCGCCTGCTGCTGCGCGTCGACCCGTGGCAGGACGGCAACGCGGCCGACCACGCCGACTGGCTGAACGCGCGGTTCGTCACCGCTTCCGACCAACCGCCGCGCACCGTCGACACGCTTCGCTGGCCGAATGCCTGGCTCTCCGCGCTGGACGCCGCCTTTGTGACGCCGGGCGGCAAGGCCGACACCCGCGGGCTCACGGTCGCGGGCGTGACGTATGCCGAGGGGCTGGGGCTGACCATTCCGGCCGAACTCTGCCTGTTGACCGGCTCGGCCGTCCGCTTTGCCGGCAAGGTCGGGGTGGACGACAACCTTGACGGCCAGGCCGAGTTCGTGATCAGCGGCGACGGCCGCGAACTGTGGCGCAGCGGCGTGCTGCGCACCGGCCAGCCCGCCCAGCCGTTTGACGTTGACTTGAAGGGCGTGGGGCGCGTGCGCCTCGCCGTTGAGGGCACGCGTAACGCGCGCGCCAACTGGGTAGAGACGACGTTCATCCTGGACGGCAACCTGAAACCCGCCGCCACGCACAATGCCGCGCGCTACGAGAGCCGCCCCGACTGGGAAAACCCGCGTGTCTTCCGCGTCGGCACGGAGCCCTCGACCGCGACGATGATGGTCTTTGACTCGCCCAAGGCGGCGCGCAATGCAACGTCGCGCGAGGCGTCTCCTTATTTCCTCTCGCTCGACGGCGAGTGGCGGTTCAACTGGGTGCCGCATCCCGACCGGCGTCCGGCCGCCTTTCACCAGCCGTCGTTCGATGCGGCGGCCTGGCCCGCGATCACCGTGCCCGGCTGCGTGGAGGTGCAGGGTTACGGCACGCCGCTCTATAAGAACATAGGCTACTATTTCAAGGTCGATCCGCCGTTCGTCATGGGCGAGCCCGATCCGCGCTACACCACCTTCAAAGAGCGTAACGCCGTCAGTTCTTACCGCCGCACCTTCCGGGTGCCGGACGCCTGGAAAGGACGCACCGTGTATCTGCGCTTCGACGGATTCGCCTCCGCGATCACCGTCTGGCTGAATGGCGAGCGCCTGGGATACGCGGAGGACGGACGCCAGGGCGCGGAGTTCAACATCACCGGCTCGCTGGCCGCCGGCGAAAACACGCTCGCGGTCGAGGTTTACCGCCTCTGCGACGGCTCCTACATGGAGGATCAGGATTTTTGGCGTTTATCGGGCCTGACCCGGCCGGTCTACCTCTGGTCGGCGCCGCAGATCCACCTGCGCGATTTCTTCGTTCGAACCGCGCCGCTGACGCCGGGCGTCTACGACGGCACGTGGAATCTCAAGATCGACGCGCGCGTCGCGCAGCCCGCCGACGCCCGGCCGCCGGTGCTTGAGGCCGAGCTTGTCCCGCGTAGCTTCAAGGGAGGACGCGTCGCGCGCGGAAGCGCCATGCCGATAGGCGGCGGCTTTCAGCTCAACCTCGCCGTCGACGCGCCGCGCCTTTGGTCGGCCGAAGATCCCGCGCTCTACACGCTGCTGCTCACGCTGCGGGACGCGCGCGGCGTGATCGTCGAGTCCATCCCGCAACGCGTGGGCTTCCGCCAGGTCGAAGCGCGCGGCAGCCAGATCCTGCTGAACGGCCAGCCGATCCTGATCTGCGGCGTCAACCGCCACGAGATGGACCCCGACCGCGGCTATGCCGTGCCGCACAGCCGCATGGTGGAAGACATCCTGCTGATGAAGCGCAACAACATCAACGCCGTACGCACCTGCCACTATCCCAACGACCCGCGCTGGTATGACCTGTGCGATGAGTACGGGATTTACGTGATGAACGAGGCCAACCTCGAGACACATGGCCTCAGCGACGCGCGCAACCCGGTCTGCGACCCCTGTTTCCGCGAAGCCGCGATGGACCGCGAGACCGGCATGGTTGAGCGCGACAAGAACCATCCCTCGATCCTCTTCTGGTCGCTCGGCAACGAGAACAACGTGGACTCCGATTTCTTCGGTCACGCCTACCGCTGGATCAAAACGCGCGATCCGGGCCGCATGATCCAGAACCAGCGTAACGGGCCGCGCGATCTGGTCGACACCATGTACGCCCGCGTGCGTGACATTGAGGCATACGGTCGCCGCAGCGACACGACCGTCCCGTTCATCCTCTGCGAATACTCGCACGCGATGGGCAACTCGTCGGGCAACCTGGCCGACTACTGGCGCGCGATCCGCGCCCATCCCAACCTGCAGGGCGGCTTCATCTGGGACTTCGCGGACCAGGCGCTGCGCCGGCCGATCCCCACCGAGCGCGTGCGCCACGACGGCCCCTCGACCTTCTGGGCCTACGGCGGC
>MWEJ01000349.1 GCA_002071025.1 Verrucomicrobia bacterium ADurb.Bin070
GGGCAGTGGATGTCGAGCACGATCTCCAGCTTGCCCTGCGCGTGCGTCGTGATCCAGTTGGTGATCGCCGCGCACTCGGGATGCAGAAACTCGGTGTAGTCGCGGTTGTGGTCATGCGGCCGGCGGTTTTTGCCCTGATCGCCATCCTCGGCACCGTCTTTGTCGACGAACGGCACCACCATGAACTCGACATTGTCGCGCAGCCAGGCCCCGAGTTCGGTCTCGGCCAGCACGGCGTCCAGAATTCCCTCCAGCACATAGCTGGCCATCATCTCCGCCGCATGGTGGCGCGCCGAGAGCCAGACGCGGTACTTGGGCGGACGGGTGATGCAGCCGACGCGCGCCCGCTCCACCGCGCGGCCTTTCGGCGAGGTGCAGAGCGTGCCGGTTTCGATGAAGGCGCCGCTCGCCGCATGCCGCGCCAGGAACGCTTCCCAGTCGCGCTGCGTGTAGATCATGCCCATGGCGAACCAGACCTCCTGCGCGTCCGGCGGGAAGGTGTAGGTGAAGGCGCGCGGGGTGAAGCTGTCCGCCGCGTAGCGCCACGTCCGGCCCTGGTCGAGCGAGACGCACGGGCCGCGCGTGCAGACCGGATCGCCGTTGGTGAAGCGGAACGTCAGGGTGCGCCCGGCGGCGCCGCAGGCGCGGAAGGCCCAGTAGAACCACCAGCCCGCCGTGTCGCGCAGCTCATTCTGCAGATAGACCGTGTCGCCTTCCATGCTTTCCAGCAGAATATTGCCGGCCGGCAGATTCTTGTCGATCACGAGCCGCGCATCCGCGTGTATACCGCCGGACCTGAATCGGGCCACGTCGTCGGCCTGCGGCAGGCGGTTCAACGCCGAGTCTGCGCCAGCCACCACTTTCACCGAATCGACCTCACCGTATGCGCCCGCAGGCCAGGGCCACAGCGAAACCCCGGTTGCATCCAGATCTAGTGCCGCCGCCAAAAACGCCACAAACCGCATCTTTCCCATTTGCATGCGTCCTCTTTCTCCCCTTTTCGGTCAGGCGCCTTCACCCCGTTTCTTCCCTGCGCGCACTCAACTCAATTGATTCTCATATTATCGTACTGCGTCCGGAAGATCAACTTTTCAGCCCAGCTTGCGGACCACGCCGCTGACCACGCCCTCGACCGCCAGGCGCTGGCGGGGGCGGATGGTGGCGTAACGCGCGTTGGCCGGCTCGAGCCGCACGTCGCGCCCCTGCTTGTAGAAATATTTCATGGTCCACTCGCCGTCCACGCAGGCGATCACGATATCGCCGTTGCGCGGCGCGCGCCCGCGCTCGACCAGCACCGTATCGCCGGGCAGAATGCCGGCCTCGATCATCGAGTCGCCCTCGACGCGCAGCATGAAGGTCGACTCGGGGTTGCTGACCAGATACTCGTCCAGGCTCAGGGTATCCAGCAGCGCCTCTTCGGCCGGCGAGGGGAAGCCGGCCGCCACGCTCCCCAGCAGGCGTAGCCGGCGCGGCGACGCCTGCTGCCGCGGCGCGACCAGCCGCCCGGTCGCGGTCCGCCCGAGTACGCCGGCCTCAACAAAACGGCCGGCCATAACCGAGGCGGTGTTCTTGGAACGCACCTGAAAGAGCGCGCGCAGCTCGTCCAGGGTCGGCGCGCGGCCATGCTGCCGGATGAATGCGTTGAGAACGGGAATCCGTTCGTGAAGTCTGGAGCGGGGTGACATGGCGCCAGTATAGAACTTTTGTTCTATACCGCGCAACCGGAATCCGCTATGCTTCTTTCATTCTCTCCTCTGCATCCCAACTCCTAACTCCTCATTCCCAACCCCCCCATCCATCATGTACGGTGACTGCACTCTCCTGCATGTCGACGCCGACGGCTTTTTCGCCGGCGTCGAACAGGCGCTGAATCCCGTGCTGCGCGGCCGTCCGGTCGTGACCGGCGCGGAGCGCGGCATCATTGCCGCCGCCAGCTACGAGGCCAAGGCGCTGGGCGTCACACGCGGGCTCCAGCTCCACGAGGCGCGCGCGCGCTGTCCGGAGCTGGTGGTGCTGCCCTCCGACTACGAGGCCTACAGCCTCTATTCGCGGCGCCTGTTCGCGATCCTGCGGCGCTTCACGCCGCGCGTCGAGGAGTATTCGATCGACGAGGCCTTCGCGGACCTTGCCGGCTGCGGCGCGGCCCTGGGGCTCCCGCTGGAAGAGGTGGCCGCCCGTCTGCGCCGCACGGTCGCCGCTGAACTGGGGCTCACCGTCAGTGTCGGCATCAGCCTCACCAAGACTCTGGCCAAACTCTGCTCGAGATTCCGCAAGCCCGACGGACAGACGATCCTGCGGCGCGACCATCTCGCGCTGCTGCTGCGCCGCACACCGGTCGCGAAGGTCTGGGGCGTGGGGCCGGTCAGCGCCGCCAAGCTTCAGGCGCGGGGCATCGCGAGCGCCCTCGACTTCACGGCCATGTCCGGGGCGGACGTGCACCGCCTACTGCACAAGCCCGGCTATGAGACCTGGCTCGAGCTGCAGGGGCAGCGCGTGTTCCGGCTCGAGCAGGCGCCCAAAACCCGTTACGACAGCATGATGAAGGGCCACACCTTCGTGCCGCCCGGCAGCGACCCGCGGCTTGTTTTCGCAGAGGCCGCGGCGAACCTCGCGGCGGTCTTCGCCAAGCTGCGCCGGTACCGCCACCTCGCGCGCGAACTCGGGCTCTGCCTGCGGCATGCCGACTACAGTGCGCGCGCCGCGTCGGCCCCGCTGCCCGCGCCGACCGCCCGCGACAGCGAGGCCGCGCCCGTGCTGCGCGCGCTCTTCGAGGCGCTCTTCACGCCGGGGCAACCCTACCGCGCCACCCTGGTTTGGCTGGGCGGCCTCGAGCCCCTGAACCTGCGCCAGGGCGACCTCTTCGAAGAGACGCCGCAGCGCCGCCAGCGGGAGCGGCTGGCCGAGGTGGTCGATGCGTTGAACGGCCGCTACGGACAGGGCGCGGTCGCGCCGGCCGCGCTGCTCGACCGCCGCCTCAAACCGCGCCACGCGCGCGACGCCGCCCCGCCGCGCTATGCCGCGCGCCTGAAAGGCGAGGGCGTCCGGCACCTCGCGATCCCGCGCCTGACCCTGCCCAACCCGGTCTGAGCGGATGCGCATGCCCTCCGCGCCCCCCCCGCCATCACCTGGCCCGCTCCCCCGTCCGGATTGACAGCCGGGGGTCGGCGGGATACAGTGGACCCATGCACGCGCACCTTCACGAATTCCTCAACGTCTGGCTGAAATTCTTTTTCCTGTTCACCCCCTTTTTCGCGCTCTCGATGTTCCTGAGCATGACCGGGGAGTACACGGAGCGCCGGCGTCGCCGTCTGGCCGTCATGACCACGCTGGCCGTCGCCGTGCTGTGCGTGGGCCTGCTCTTTCTGGGCAACCGGCTTTTCGCGATTTTCGGCATCACGCTCGACGCCTTCCGCGTGGGGGTCGGCGCGCTGCTGTTCCTGTCGGCCGTCAGCTTGGTGCAGGGCCGCAAAGCCCCGCCGGAACTCAATCAGGAAGCCGACATCGCCGTGGTGCCGCTGGCCATGCCGGTGATCGTCGGGCCGGCCACGACCGGCACTCTGCTGGTGATGGGCGCGGGACTGGCCAGCATCCCGCAGAAGGCCGTCGGCTGCCTCGCCCTGCTGGCGGCAGTCGCCAGCCTCGGCCTGATGCTGCTGCTGGGCACCTCGATCGAACGCGGCATTGGCCATCGCGGCCTGAACATCCTCAGCAAGCTCACCGGTATCGTGCTGGCCGCACTGGCCGCGCAGATGATCATGGACGGCGTGCTCGGCTTCGTCGCAAAACGCTGAGTTGACTGTTGAGTTGACTTGCACGCACGGACCGGGCTACGATGTTTCTCGGTGCGGAACATTCTTCCGGACCGGTTGTTGTGCGGGGGTGGCGATGAGCGA
>MWEJ01000350.1 GCA_002071025.1 Verrucomicrobia bacterium ADurb.Bin070
GCGTCCGACGAACTTCGCAACTCCGTGTGGACGCTCAGGAGCCTCCAGGTGCACGGGCAGCGCTTCGGGCCGGCGTTGGAGGCGATGATCGAGCAGGCGCGCGGCACCGGGGATGCGGCGGTGGCGTGCCGCATCGAGGGCGGGTTCGAGGACGTTTCGGAATTCGTGGGTGGCAATCTGCTGCTGATCATCCAAGAGGCTCTGCTGAACGCGCAGAAGCACGCCGCCTGCAGCCAGATCCAGGTGTCGGTGCGTCGCGAGGGCGAGCGGGTCGGGGTGGAAATCCGCGACGACGGCTGCGGGTTCGTTGAAGAGGACGTGTGCGGCGGTGCCCGCGCCGGGCACTTCGGCCTCAATGTGATGCGCGAACGCGCGGAGCGGCTCGGAGGCCGCCTCGCGATCGACAGCCGTCCGGGCGGTGGCACTGTCGTGCGCGCGACGGTTCTGCTGCGGGAGTATGACGCCGACATGGGCGAGGCGGGGTGACGGATGGCCGACGCGGGCAAAGCCCGCAGCCCGATTCAATCTCACACAAAGGCACAACGGACACAAAGGAGTCGGTTCAGTTAATCGTCTTTACACCTGAGTGTCCTTCGTGGCTTCGTGTGAAAAAAACTTGTTTTGTAGTGCCTGTTGGTTTGTAAAGAGGATGCTTAATGCGTGCAAAGACAGACCGAGCGATCCGGCTGATGCTGGTGGACGACCATCCGGTGATGCGGGCGGGACTCGCGAACCTGCTTTCAGGCGAGCCCGGTTTTTCGGTCGTGGCGCAGGCGAGCGACGCGCGCTCGGCGTTGGCCGGCTGGCGCGAGCACCGGCCCGACGTTCTGCTGCTGGACATCAGTCTGCCGGGGCTCGACGGTATCGAAGTGCTCCGGCAGATCAAGGCGGAGGCGCCGCAGGCGCACGTGCTGATGCTGACTTCTTCCGAGGCGAAGGAGGACGTGCGCCAGTCGATGGCGGCCGGGGCGGCGGGATACGTGACCAAGAGCGTGGACCCGGACGTGCTGTTCGCGGCGATCCGCGGCGTGTTCGAGCGGCAGGGCGTCGTCGCGCAGGGCGAGAGCCGCACAGAAAGGGACGACGTCGGCGAGACGCTCTCCCAGCGCGAGCAGGAGGTCCTCAACCTCGTGCGCCAAGGCTTCTCGAACGGGGAGATCGGCCGACTGCTGGGCATCTCGCGGCGGACTGCGCGCGCGCATGTTTCGGCCATCCTGCGGAAGTTGGGCGCCTCGGCCCGCACCGAGGCGGTGACGCGCGGGTTTGAGAGGGGCATCCTCAAGATTTAGCCATTGGCCACCCGGCCAATAGGCCTTTGCGCTTCATCCGGCTATACTGACCATCAAATCGTGGTGAAACGTGTGCGTCCGCAGAGGACGGCGGTGCGAGAGACGAAATTTTAAGTCCTTCACCTCAAACAGGAGATGGCGATTAAGATGGAAAAAAGGTTGGCTTGTTTGCGCAGGAGTCTGGCGAAAATGGGATGTGCGATGTCACGATCGGTGGTGGTGATGGTGGCGGTGGGTTGCGCCGGAAACCTCCGGGGGTCTGTCAGGCCGGTCAGCGGGGCTTTGTTCGATCCGTCGCTGGTGCCGACAACAAACACGGTCTACTTAGGCCCGGCGGTTGTAGCGAACAGGGTCATCGTCGAGGATGTGAGGATGATCGCGCTGGAGGTCGACAGCATCCTGTACGCCGATGTCGAAGGCCCGATAAGCGGCACCTGCTCTGGAGTCAGCATGAACGACCTGTACGGCCCGTATCTCGGGACGCCTCCGGTTGATTTTGCGGATGCGGTGACCAACTTGACGCTCAAAGGCGCTTACAACGTGATGACCAGCAAGGTGATGTTCGCCAACTCTATCACGACGGAGACGGACGGAGGCTTCTTCACGGTAGAATACGGTGGCGATGATGACGCCTACGTGTATCCTCTGGACAGCACCGGGGCGCGCATTGGAACCTGGCAGCTCCATCTGTTAAGCAGTGACTACGGCGAAAAAAGTGTGCTTCGGCCGCATGGATTGCAGGTTCGCGTGAGGCGTAGTGACGGAAATACGGGTAATAACCAATTAGGAGGAGCGGCGTTCAGGCTGAGCGACTTCACGGGCGGTTCCGGCGTGCTTACCGATGTCAAAGGACTGGAGTTCGTGGATTCGACTCCGACGTTCGACCTGCTCATGGCGGGCATTTACAGGGGCACCGGGGAGTCGTTGCTGTACCGGGCCGGCCGGGCGGTCCCGATGCGGAATGCGACGTTTGACCAGCCCCTGGTGAATCCGATGACCAACGACGTCGCCCTGACCGGCTTTGCCGGGGCGGATAGCATTGCTGGGCCGTCCTGTGCTTATCAGTTCGATGGAGTGAGTACGGACAACTCGGTGATATGGCCTTCAAACGGCATCCAGCCGACACGGACGAACGCCCTGCTCGGGCTGGAAATCAACGGGATAGCCAACTTCGTGTATTGGGATTTCATGTTTTCGGAGCCGGTGACCCATGGGGTTGACGGCTTCTTTATTATCGATCAGATCGAAACGTACGAGACAACGCATGTTTTCCCGCTAGACGCCGACCGGCGTCCGATTTCCACCTATTCCATCGTTCTTCTTCCGACCGCCACCCAGTGGACGCCTGCTCTTATGAGCAATTACGATGTCCTGTGGAGCGGCCCCGCGGATGACAACTCCTTGGATCGCGACCATAAGACCAGAATAGGCGGCGTCGTGATGCCGCTGTCAGCCTTTGCCGGCGGGACCGGCGGTCTGACAGAGGCCCATGGCATCAGGGTGTGTTATCAAAATCTCAAATTGTCGACCGCGCGTTTGGATCCGCTTGTGATCGGCTCGTACAAGGCGGCGCGCCTTCCGCGGCCGGTGTACGATGTGGAGACCGACCCCATGCCGACACCGAAGCTGAAAGCCAGCCGCATATCGACCGACTATATCAGGCACGACTGGACTCTGAAGAGTATGACGCTGGACACGGGGCGTTACACCGATCTCGAAGGCCCTACGAACATGGTGCGGACGGCCGGCGACGGTTTTCGCGCTTATCCGATCGATGGAACCCCTCCCGCCACGGCACTGGATGCCGCGCTCGGACTGAACGGCTGGATCTCAGTCAATCCGGGCACGTGCTATTGGTATTTCGACACCGCCGTTACGAACGGTTTCGATGGCGGTTTCTTCTTTTTCAACGATACCAATGACGACTCCGTCAAATTCGAGCCGCTGGACGCCAACGGCAACGTGATCGCGGGAGGGTATTCCGTGACGGTCGACAAGTCCCGCGATCTGGTGATCTACCCGGCGAATTTCTTGAATGTCTCATGGAAGTACTACGCGGTAACAGACACCGACCCCAAGGCCAACACCAACTGGGACACGCGTCCCTGCGGTGCGGCCTTTACGCTGGCCTGTTTCACCAACAGCGCGGGGGAATCGCTGACCAACGATGTGAAGGGGTTAAAGCTGACATATGTTTACGGCAACGCCGATGTGGTCATGGTAGGGATCTACAAGGGGCCGCCCGATCCGCCCCGCGCCGGGATCGCCTCGCCGATCACGGCGGCAACCTTCACTCCTCCGCTTGTCGGCGCGGGCCCGTACTCAAATGATGCTGCGGTGGTCAGCATACAGAGCGACTACTCAGCATCCTGGAACGTTAAAGGTCCGGAGGACGTGGCTGTGTTCAGTTACCAGCAACTGGGGGGTGGTTTATTTTATCCTCTGGACGGCACCGATCCCGGGGGATATATCAATGCGCTTGATGGACTGGACATGGATGGCGCAACGCAGACTTATGTAACGGAGTACATGTTCGACAAGCCGGTCAAGAAGCCGAACGAAGGGTTCTTCATCATCGAATCCAATGGCGACGAC
>MWEJ01000351.1 GCA_002071025.1 Verrucomicrobia bacterium ADurb.Bin070
GTCCGTCGGGCAGGAGTCCGCGGTACCAGACGTTCTGGTCGCGGTAACGCCCGCCCAGCAGGTAGACCGCATTGATATCGCGGATGAAGGGCTGGCCTCTCGCGATGCCTTGCGCGTAATTCGGCTGCAAAAAGCGGTGCGGTCCGTTGCAGTTGGCAACCGTCCAGAACCGGTAGCAAGCGCCGGCGGCGTTGTCCGCATCGACCGTGAGGGTCCGTTCCCCCGGCTTCATGTCCGGCAGGGCTTCGGTCAGATCCAGCGCCGCGTCCGAGAGCGCGATGCGGCGCGCCGTGCCGGTCCACAACGCTTTGCCGTGACGCCCGCCCAGTTCGCAGTGCGCGGGCCATGGCGTCATCACGCGCCCATACCCCTCGCCCGCCAGCACGCCGTCAGCCAGCAAGACGTAAGAGACGTCGTTGGTCACCGTGTCGCCGGCGTCGTCCACTGCCAGCCGCCAGGCGAACTGGATGCGGTGCCGGGAGCCAGCGGCCCAGCGGGCCGACTCGGGCAGCGTCACCGAGGAAAAGAACGCCTCGCCGCCTTTGTAGACCGCCCAGAGCACGCCGTTGCGGAAGAAGAGCGTGGCGTGCACATGGGAGGCGGATTGCGCGTGGAACAGGACCGCGTCGCCGCCCGACGGCCAGGTCGCAGGCAAGCGGCATTCGACATCGACCAGCCCTTGCGTGGCCGTGAGCCACGGGGCGGTCTCGAGCTTGAGGCTGCCGTCTGTGAAGGCCCTGCCGTCGGGCGTGTCCGTCTTGAAGCCGCCGGTCGGGGGGCCGGCGGCGGCGCAGAGCGCAGCCAGCGTCCATACGCCGGCGAAAAGAAATGGTCGTTTATTGCACACGCAGGAGGGTTCCTCTCATGACGCTGAAAAACAAGAGATCGTCGGGTGCCACAATCCCGCTGGAGACGCGCCAACTGTCGAGCAGGCCGTCGAAGCTCTGCGTGCCGTCGGCCCGGCCGCCGAGCAGGAAACGCGGACTTTCGTGGCTGGCGAAGGACGCCTGGGTATGGGTGGCCGTGCCGGCCGACACGCCGTTCAGCAGGAGCGTCCATTGCCCGCCGTCGTTCACAGTGGGATCATAGTTGATTGCAACGTGGATCCAGCGCCCTGCGAGGTCGGCGGCCGGCAGAACGGCGAGGTCGGCGTCGATGACCGTCGCGCTGCCGGTGAAGGGATTGGGCGCGGGCGTGGTGCAGGCGAGGCGGAATGCCGCGTCGGCGCCGCGTGCTTCAAGGGTCAGCAGCCAGCCCGCATCGATGCCGTACAGCACGCGATTGAAGGAGCCGACCGGTGGCAGCAGAATGCCTGAAACGGTGTCGAAATGCGTGCCGGCCAGCGTCTGGACCGCGCGCGCGGCGCCGCCCTCCCAGCGCATCCAGCCTTCGACCGTGAAGGGCGTGTCAAGCTCCAGCCGGACGCCGAGATTGCCGGTCACGAGCGCCGAGGCATTGGTAAAACGCAGCGAGCCCGCGTTGGCGGCCGGGTCGCCGATAAAGGCGGGCGTGGTGTCGAATTTCGGCAGCGTGCCTGTGACGCGCTGCAGGCTGCCGGCGGGCGCGGCGTTGGTGCCGATGCCCAGCGTATGGCGCGGATCTACCTGGCTGGCCGGGTCGATCGCCGTGCCGTCGCTGTCGAGCTTCCAGTAGGCGAGCGTATCGATCGCGTTGGTTGTGGCAACATATCCGCCAGCGTTCAGGAACTGGTTAGTCGTCAGTACGCCGCGCGAGACGCGCACGAGATCCATGCTGCCGTAAACGGCGTCGCCATACGTGGTGGCGCGGCCGCCCGCGTAAAAGTTGGCTGAACTGGTGACGCGGGTAAAACTGTTCGAGTACTCGATCCGGCCCAGCGAGCGGCTGTTCAGGAAACACTCCCACACGCCTTGGTAACCCGGACCGGAAACCGGATCGAACGTGAGCGCCAGATGGTGCCACGTGTCGAGCGGCGTCTCGGCCGCGCCGCCGGTGGAGTCAGGAAAACTGATGAATCCGGGCGTACCGCCGAAGTAGAGACAGTAACGGCTACCCAAAGAATTATAATTCATGAACATCCAGCCGTCAGTGCCAGCGCCATTGCCGTTTTTGACATCGAAGATGATCTGGCGGGTCATGAGCGAAGTCATCCTGATCCATGTCTCGACCGTCCAGGGCGCGTTGGTGCCGAGATGATAGCCGAGTCCGTCGGAATTTAGAAGATAAGAGTTCTGGCCGGCGCTAGACGTTCTGAATGTCAAGCTGCCTTGGTTGAGTGTGCGGCTGCCCAGGAAAAGCTCGCTCGCATCCGGATTAGGAACGGAAACCGCGGCCTGATCGTAATTGGCGGTTACCAGTTTCGACGCTACACCTTCTGAAGCCTGCAGATGCCAGGCATTCGCCACGCGGTTGGAGAGGTCGAACGAGCCGTTCTGGAGCGCGTCGAGCCGGTAGAAGGCGAGCGTCTGCGGCGCGGTTTGGGGAGTGCCGGCGTTGAGGAACTGGTCGGGCGCGAGCGCCGCGTCGGAGACGCGCCAGTAGTCGTAGGCGCCCAGGTTGTAATACTTCGATTCGGACGAGTCGCCGCCCAAGCAGAAGGGCGACTGTGTGCCGGCGGCCGTCGGCGCGGTCTGGTTGGTGATGACCCCGTATGAGGCGGAATTAACAAATATCTCCCAGGTGCCCAGCCCGTTGCCTCCCTGGCAGTCGTAGACCAGCGCATAGTGACACCACGCCTTATAATACGCAGCGGACGGGATCGGCGTCCCGAAAAGCCGGCTCTCGCTGCCAGACGCATAGTTGTAGTCATAGAGCGCGAAGTAGAGGTTGTTCGTGTCGTCAAGATTGTAAAGGCCTAAATTCCATCCGCCGGCTAAACCCCGTCTGCCCAGCGCGAAGAACGGCAGGTCGGCGCCGATCGCCGGCGGGGCAAATGTGGTGTCGCGATAATGCCAGCCCTCGACCGTGAAGCTCTTCCGGAGATCCTGCACGTGCGTCACCGCGCCGGTCGAACTGAAGAGGATACCGTGGGGATAGTAGATCGCATTGGTGCTGGCGGGCGAGTCCAGAAGGTCCGCCGTCGTGTCAGGGTTCGGCGGCAGGGGCGACCAATCTTGCGGGAACCCCGACGGCAGCGGCGGGCGCGAGGAGGGCGGCTCCTTCTGCTGCCCTTGGATGATCACGTCGAAATCGTTCGCGGGATCGATCAGGCAGCGCGTGTTCATGCCGGTGTAGGGCGAATAGTCGAGCTTCCACAGCGCGACGGTCTCAGCCTGCGAAATGAGCGCGGCGATACCGCACAGAACACTGAAAAGAGCGGCGCTCTGATTCAGTTTGTCCTTTTGTTGTTTCATGAGTTTCTCCTTTTTTTTGGATTGATTCACTTGAATCGTTCTCACGTTTTACGGTGTCACCACCGTCGCCTCGATGCCGAACACCTTGGCGAGTTTGACGAGGCTTTCGGCGTGGTGGCCCACGCCCAGCGCGAAGTGGTGGGTCGGGCCTTCGGCCACCCAGCGCAGCAGGAAGGTCCGCACGTCCGGCAGGAACCGGCCGTGCGTGTTGGTGTTGCCGGTCGGCGGGATCGGGCCGGCCATCGACTCGCCCTCGGCGATGACAAACTTCAGCCGTCCGTCAGCCTTGACGCCGATCGAGAGCATGGTGATCGGGCCTTCCTTGATGTTGAACTCGACGCCCGCGCCCTTGCCGGGCTTGCCGTGGTAGGTTTTGAGCGAGCGCAGCACCGGCTTGCGCGAGGCGATGTTGAGGTGGTGCGGCCCGTCGTGGCCGACGAGCACCGTGTCGCGGTCGAAGTCGATCGGATGGAACTCGGCGAAGCTGCCGCCGATGTCCAGCCGGTCCATGATCATCATCGCGATGCAGTTTTTCAGGTCG
>MWEJ01000352.1 GCA_002071025.1 Verrucomicrobia bacterium ADurb.Bin070
CCCAGGCCCCGTCGTGCAGACGCGCAAACGCCAACAGCACGCCAGCCAGCACCACGGGCGTCACGAACCCCGTCAACAGCCGGATACGGCGATACATTATACGATCGTCATTCGTCACAGAAGAGACTGCCCCGTCAAAGCCGCACGACTCTTCACCTGTTTGCCCAGACGGTCAGGGATGTCAATCGTCGTTCGCATAAAAGCATATTCGCACATCGCGGCGGCCGCGTCAACCTGCCCTTCGTCTCAGGGCGGATCCCTGATTCACTGGCCTCATCTGAAAAATATAACGCAGAGGCGCAGAGACGCAGAGTTTTTTTGACCCACAGAACACACAGAAAAGCTGTGCTTATCCATGGTCTTATTCCCCCTCCGCGTCCCTGCGTCTCTGCGCCTTTGCGTTAAAATCTCCTCTTCGTGCCTTCGTGTGAGAATTTTCGTCTCGTCATCTTCCTCCGACCGGTGCCGTGAGGGCGTTCCCCAGCTTGACACGCGCGTCGGACATGATGGTCTCGCGGAGTTTGACCAGATCGGGATACTCCATCAGCCGCATCCGGCTCTCCGCTTCTTCCAGCGTCTCCAGCGTCGTTTCGAGATCGCACAGCCGTTCCGACAAGACGGCGGCCTGCGACGTTATGGCGTTCAGCAGGCGGTCGGCCGAACGCCCCCGGTAGACCTGCGCGGCGTTGTACAGGTCTCCCTTTACCTGGCTCGCCGAAAGGGCCGCCGTATCCTTTGACTCTTTTTCGTCCAAGGCGCGGTCGAACTTCCGGCGCGCGCTGCTTTCCAGAACGGTGGCCTTTATATGCGCAGTGGAACCGCCGCTCAGTTCCAAAAGCTGCTCCAAGCGTTCCAGCGTCGCATCCAAGGTCTTCAGCCGCGGATCGTCTTCCCTTACCTTCCTGACGGCAAGGAACTCTTTTCTTTCTCTTTCGATTTTCGCGATACGCTGCATGATGTTTGCATGGGCGGCGTTGACGGCGGTCTGCGCGTTTTGATTGGCGGCATCGACGCCATCGTCAACGCCCTTGACTTGCCTCCGGTACTCCTCCGCGTTCTTCTGCAGGCTCTGCGCCAATGCGGCTTGGGACGTTTTGTGGAATCTGACCGCTTCGGTGAACTCCGATCTGAGCGCGCTGAAATCGCCCCCGGTGTATTTCACCGCCAGCGCGTTCAGGGCTTCGTTCGTCATCACGTTGTAGACCGTGTACTCCAGTCCGCGCCTGTCCTCCACGGAGGCCATCGCTTTCTCCGCAAGCCGCCTGTCCTCCGCGATCCCTTTCAAAGCCTCCGTCAGCTCATCCGCCTTCGTTTTGAACAGTTTGACGCGAGCTTTGGCAAGGTCCGGCAGCGTCGCCCTCAGCTTCTCCGCCTCGCCCTGCTCGTGTTCCAGACGTTCCGCCTTTTCGCGGGCCAGACGCGCCGACTCCTCGCGGGCCAGACGTTCCTCCTTCTCCATGCGGTGACGGCCGGCGCGATCCAGAACGAACACCGTGGACGCTTGGTCGCACCCGGAGAAAACGACCGCCGCCGCGCACAGAAAGAATGCAAGGACCGGCGCTTTCATTTCTTTTCCGTTCCTTTCTGCGCCTTTTCACGCTCCAGCGGTGTGATGATCTTGTCGCCGCCGCACAGCGGGCAGGTTTCGGAAACCGTTTTCTCGTGTTCGCCCTTGCATTGCGGACAGTCGGGCGTGCCGCATTTGCACGCGATGAAGCGGCTTTCACAAACCGCGCCGCATTTCCTGCACACATACGCCCCCGCATCGTTCTTCCGGTGGTTCCAGCCGCGTTCGCAAACCTCGCACACGGTCTTATGGGAAACGTTTCCCTTCTCGTCGCACTGCGTACACGCCTCCACCGCAGCGGTGCCTGCAACAGGGGCGCTGCCCCCGCCGCTCTGACCGCCGCCCGCAACGCTTCCGCCCTGCCCGCCCACGGCAGCAGCACCTTTACACGTTGGGCACAAAATACGTGTAACAAACTTTCCCTGCCCGTTACACGGCGAACAGGGAACTTTCCGTGGTTGGACACTCCCTGTTCCGTTACACGATCTGCACCGAGCTTCACTTATCTTATCCAAAGCGGATGTGGCACGGTTGACTCGTTTATAGACTCGTCCATCACCAGAGCAAACATTACATCTTTTTTTCGGCGGAAATATTTTCCCGGAGCCATCGCACGTTTTACACTGCGTATTCTTTTCGATTGTTCCCAAATCGGCACACGTCGAACATGCGAAAACCTCGACCGTCAGCAGGCAGGCGAACACCGCACTCAGCGCCACGAATCGATTCATCTTGAACCTCCCTTTCATTGCCCTGCAGTTCATCCTTCGGAGAGCCGCCCTGAGGACAAGAAAAGGGCGTACCCCAAATCCATGCCTACCGAGGGTACTACCACGAACCCCATCATGACATGAACATGGAGTACGCCACGTGCCGTAAAGCACGCAGCGCACCCGCATAGCTCGCCATGATGTATGGACGGGATATCCCGTCCGGGTAGTTTATCGGTAGGCGAATTTACGCGATTTGCGCAAATCGATTTTAGGGGTCTCGCGACCCCTTATATGGAGCAAAGAGCGATGTCCGGCAATCCTTACCGAACCGGTCAACATCAGCAGCATAGACCATCTGCCTGCCCGACGCAAGCGACGATGCGGTAATTGGGTATTCATCATATTTGATCACCACCGCAATGAGAGTCTCATTTCTTGGTTTGGCGTGTCTAGACCGCGAAAGCAGTGGATTTGTCCTTATGATACGGACAAATTAATCCTATTCTATTGAGGGTACGAATTTCCCCCGCGCCAAGCCCTGGTCACGCCGGCACCGCATGAGTCCTCTGGTCATTGTTGCAGGCGGAGGTCAACGGGTTGTTGGATAAACTGGAGAGCGGGCGGTGACGGTCAGGGCAGCACAGCGGGGATGACCTGCCGGCCGTTGCGGCGATAGACGCGGAAATCGCTGTCGAGGGTCAGGATGGGGAGCCCGGGATTGAGTTCGGACATGCGGACAAGGCAGGCGTCGGCGAGCGACATGGGAACATCGGCATATTTGGTGAGCAGGCCGCAGACTGGGGCGGTTTGCGCGGCGAGGTCGAAGCGGCAGAGAATGGCACCGCTTCGGATCGCGTCCGAAAGCCGTTCGGTGCCGCAGCGCACGGAGGAGAGGATGAAAAAGGCTTCCGAGAGGACAGCCTCGCAGGTGATGAGCGGCGGGGACGACTGCGTGAGTCGCTCCACCGTCCACTCGTGCCATGTGTCGGCCCGGTTCAGGAGAGCGACGATGGGTCCCGTGTCGATGATCAGCCCTGCGCTCATTTTCCGTAGCCCTTCAGGTGGCGCGGGTGGGCCGAGAGATCGGCGGGGCCTTGGACAGACCCCGAGAGGGACGCGAGACGGTCAAACGCGGACGGTGCCGCATCACCGGGGGCATCGTCTCCGATGTAGCGCTTCAGCGCCTGTCGGAGGATTTCGGAGCGCGAGGCACGGCGGCGGGTGGCCAGAAGGGCTAGGCCGTTGGCCATGTCGTCTGGCATTTTGAGGGTAACGGTTGTCATGAAGGACTCCCTTGATAATACGAATTTGTCCGAACGGTAACACCTCTGCGGTATGGTGTCAAGGCCGCAAAAGAGCGGTATTGGGATTCATCATATTTGATCACCACCGCAATTAGACCTAAAATCCGGCTTTGCCTCTCATCCCGCGGCGTTCTCTCTACCCTGTTGCTCATCCGTGATTCGTTTCAGATGAGGTCAGTGAATCAAGGATGCGCCCTTCGTTTCACCAACCCGTGCTGCGTTTTCTCCCACACGAACGGATCGCGGAAAAACTGCAGAAACGCGCGCCAGCCGCTGTAG
>MWEJ01000353.1 GCA_002071025.1 Verrucomicrobia bacterium ADurb.Bin070
CTTGTCGATCCACGCCAGCGCGTCGTTGCCGTCGGCGGTGCGCAGATAGACGAGCGCGCCTTCCGGCTGGTCCGGACGCGGTAGATGGGGCCGCGTGGAGTAGACCACGTTCGGCATGGCCGGGATGATTTTCTCGATCTCGGGGTCGCGGTCGATGGCATTCTTCCAGATCTGGTAAGCGTATGATGCGAGGTCCACTTCGGTGTCATCGTCGCCGTCCAGAATGCCCGCTTTCTCGGTAAACAAGTCGCGCACGGTCTGGGAGTCAGCCTGATCCTCGAAGAAGGCCTCGTCAGCGCCGACGACTTCGGCGTTCTCCTGGAGGCGTTGCCGCACGCGGGAGCGGAGGCGGATTATGCGCTCGACGCCATCCGCCGGCAAGAACGAATAACAGAGGATGGTGTCGGACTGTTGGCCGATACGGTCGACGCGGCCCGCGCGCTGGATGAGCCGGATGATGGCCCAGGGCAGATCGAAGTTGACGACGACGGAGCAGTCTTGGAGATTCTGGCCCTCGCTGAGCACATCGGTCGCGAGGACGATCCGCAGTTCGTCTTCACGGGACACTTTGTCGCGTTTGCCGTTGCTGACCGGGCTGAAACGGTAAGCGACGGCGGTCGGGTCTTCAGAGTCGCCGGTGACTCCTTCGAGCGCCGTGAACCCTCTGGCCTTAAGCTGCTCGCTCAGATAGTAGACGGTGTCGGCAAACTGGGAGAAGAGCAGGACTTTGTCCGTCGGGTGCCTGTCTTCCAGAAGGGCCAGCAGGGCTTGGAGCTTGGCGTCGCGGGCGGCGTCCCAGCCGCCCGCGTTCTTGAGCACCTGCATCAGGGTCTTGGCGTCTTTCAGCAAGTCTTCCGCGAGATCGGACGCAAACAGCTCGGGCTTCAGCCATTTGAAACGGCGGCGGAATTGGGCGGCATAGGTGTCGTAAATGTCCGAGGCTCTGGCGCGGAGTTCCTTTTCGGTCATCACCTGGCGGACCGTTGACAGAGGGTCGCGCTCCGAACCGTCGTCGTCCGTGTCGGCGGCGGCGTCCCAAAGATCGGGATCTTCGTCACCTGCGGCCTCGTCGAGCAAGCCCATGTCCTGTGTGCCGATGGGGAGCGGCAGACCCTTCTCGATGGCGTGCAGGCAGATGAAGTTGCGCAGGATGTGGCGTTCGACAGACAGGATGAAAGAATGGCCGCTGCTTTCCAGCCGCTTGAACAGGTTTGTGCGGCAAAAGCCCTTGAGCCGCATGCCGGCCCGAGAGAGGTCTGCCAGCACCTTGGCCTCATCGGGTGAGGGCGACTTGTGAGGCGAGGCCTGCTGATAGTTGCCCAGCCCGTAGCGGGGCAGCGTCAGCCGGTTGACGGCGTCGACCACATCATCGGCAAACAGGCGGGCGTACTGGTCGCCGGGATCCTTTTCGGTGATTTTGAAACGGACTGTCTTGGGCACGCGCGAAGGGAAGTAGGAGCGGGAGCCGTCCGCGAACTCCAGATATTTGCGCGAGCGCTCCGCATCGAACTTGGCGTAGTTCTCCTGGATGAAGCTGCGGGTGCGGCGGACGAGATAGAGCCGCATGAGGTCGCGCCAATCGTCGGGGTACTCGCTTTTCTCGAATGCAGCGAGCGACCGGACCGGACATTGATGACGGCGGATAAACTCCGTCTCGCCGATTTCGCGAAGCAGCCGCTCGGGGCGAATGCCGATATCCTTCTGCTCGTCGATAAACAGGCGGAGCTGGTTAGAGAGGTCGAGATACGTCTTGTTGTAGGGCGTCGCGGAAAGGAGGATTACGCGGCTGTCGTTGGCGGCGATATACTCGGCGATCGCGCGGTAGCGGCGGCCCTCGCGGTTGCGCAGATTGTGGCTTTCATCGATCAGGACCAGACGGTAGCGGCGCAAATTCGGCAATTCTCGCTGAACCTTTGTGACCGGCAAAACGTATGCGCGGAGCCGGTATTCCTGTTTGTAGTCCTCCCACATGTGGACCAGATTCTTGGGGCAGATGATGAGCGTCTCGACACCGTGATCATCCTCAAAAATACGGGCGAGCGCCGTCGCCATTAGCGTCTTGCCCAATCCGACCACGTCGCCGATCACGACGCCGCCGCGCTTGTTCAGGTGGTGGGCGGCGATTTTGACGGCCGCTTTTTGGAAGTCGAAGAGCCGGTTGCCGAAATCGCTCGGGATGCGGAACTCCGACAAACCCGCTCGGGCTTCTTGCGAAAGGTGATAGGCGGTTTTGATATAGATGTGGTAAGGCGGAATCGCTTCCTCACGCGCCCAACTCGCATTGATGATGGCGACGAGCTCATCGGAGATGTCCACGCAGAAGCGGTCGCTCCACCTGTCTTCAAACCACTTCGCAAGCTTGTCGCAGGCGTCATGGTCCATCACATCGACGTTCAACTCGCCTTGTTTGGATAGCCCCGCGAAGGTCAGGTTGCTGCTGCCCAGATACCCGATCTTGGGATTCAGGGGGTCTTGCCGGAAGAGCAGATACAGCTTCGCGTGAAGGGGGTGGCGGAGAAAGAGCTTCACAACGACCTTGCGCGCCGTGATCTGTGCCGCTAAACGCCGGAGGCCTTCTTCATCGGCATTCGTGGGGATGCCGACCGTCAACTGGTCTCTGAAATCCTGGGCGAGTTTCTTTTTGAGCGCGATAGCGGTTGCCTGATCGATCTGATCGTCCGATGAAGTAGGGCCGAAAGCCTGACGCAGTTGATCTTGCGGCATCCGCTGCATACCGACCAGAAGGCGGCAGCAGTGGCCCTCACCGCCCGACCACTTCTCGATCTGATTGTGGAACTGACGCCAGCCGCGAAGATTGAAGTAGCCGACACAGAAGTCCGCCCGTTCGCACAGGGAGAGAGTTTCCTGCAATGCGGGCAAGAGACTATCGGTGATGTTGTCAAAAATGCGCGGCATCAATCATTCCTTCGGCAAGAGAGCCTTGAGATGGAGGGCCAGCGGCGCGAAGTCCCCCGTCACGATGTCCCAAAGAATGCTGTAGTCCACAGCGTCGTAACCGTGGATCAGATGGTTGCGCGTGCCGATGATCTCCCGCCAGGGGATCTCGGGGTGCGCGGCCTGCAGGGGCTCGGAAATCCGGGTGGCCGCTTCACCGACGATCTCGACCAGTTTCAGCGTGGCGAGAAAAAAAACACGGTCGGTCTCGATGTCCTCACGCTTATGGCCTTTGGAGAGGGCGACCGCTTCCTCGACATGGTCGAGCATCTGACGGAGTGTGATGGTGTCGTCATGCCGCGACATAGACCGCCTCCGCCTCGTTCATCACCTCGGCCCGGAAGTACTTGCTCAAGCTGCCGGGGGTGTTTAAATCCACCGTGTGGCCGAGAATGACCGAAAGTTCGTCCTGCATCCTGATGAACGCCAAGCCGACATGGACACCGGGGTGAAACTCGACCAGCACGTCGATGTCGCTCTCGGGACGGAAGTCATCGCGGAGAATGGAGCCGAAGAGCGCCAGACGGCGAATGCCGTTGGCAAGGCAAAAGGCCTCAATCTGCGCCCGCGGAATCTCTATGCCGTGCAATGTCATGGTTCATTCTCCTTGTGCCCCCGGAGTCGCGTATTCTCACCCCCCCGAGCGTTCTGCTGAAAACACTGGGCTGATAAGTATTTAAAACGTTTCAGAATGTAGCAGGACGTGTTCAAAAATACCAGTTAAAATGGGCGGCAGCTCACCATGACGACAAGGTAAACCCGAACAAAAGGGCCGGTCTTCACTGCATGCCAGATGCGAGACAGTTTGGCACTTCAAAGCGCGGCGACCAGCGCGCGGAGCCGTTCGGCGTCCTTCTTCCACGTCTTGGCCGTGGTTGCGTC
>MWEJ01000354.1 GCA_002071025.1 Verrucomicrobia bacterium ADurb.Bin070
GCGGGCTATATGCTCGCCGTGGTCGTGGACGACGCCGCGATGGGTGTGACCGAGGTTGTGCGCGGCGACGATCTGCTGCCGGCCACGCCGCGCCAGCTCCTGCTCTACCGTGCGCTGGATCTCGCGCCGCCCGCCTTTATCCATGTGCCGCTGGTGGTGAGCGAGGAGGGGCGACGCCTCGCCAAACGCCACGGGGACACCCGCATTGGCGCCCTGCGCGCCGCGGGCCTCGCCCCGGAACAGGTCATCGGCCTGCTCGCGTGGTGGTGCGGCTGGGCCGCGTGGGGCGAACGTCTCACGCTGCGCGAGCTGCTGCCGCGCTTCGACCTCGCCACACTGCGGCGTGAGCCCGCCGTGCTCACGCCGCAGGTCAAGGCGGCCTTGAAAATTCAGGATGCAGGAGGAGACGATGCACGACTATCAAGCAAGTGACGCGCGGTATGCGCAGATGAACGTCCGCGTCTGCGGACGCAGCGGACTGAAGCTCTCAGCCGTCGGGCTGGGCCTCTGGCAGTCGTTCGGCACCGAGGAGGGACATGACGCCTGTTTCCGACGCGTGGCCGCCGCCTTCGACCTCGGCATCACGCACATCGACCTGGCCGACAACTACGGGCCGCCGCCCGGCATGGCCGAGACGCTCTTCGGCCTGGTGCTCGCGCGTGAGTTCAAGGCCTACCGCGACGAGCTGGTCGTGGCGACCAAGGCCGGCCACGCCATGTGGCCCGGGCCGTACGGCGACTGGGGCAGCCGCAAGCATCTGATCGCCGGATTGGACCAGAGCCTGCGCCGGCTGCGCCTGGATTACGTCGACCTCTTTTATCATCACCGCCCCGATCCCGCGACGCCGCTCGAAGAGACCGTCGGCGCACTGGCGCAGATCGTCCGTCAGGGCAAGGCGCTCTACATCGGGCTCTCCAAATATCCGGCCGACGAGCTGCGCCGCGCCGTCGCCCTGCTGCATGCGGAGGGCGTGCCGTGCGTGGCGCACCAGGTGCGCTACAACCTGATCGATCGCGCCGAACCCGAGCAGTCGCAGCTCGCCGCCGCGCAGGAGGCCGGGCTCGGGACAGTCGCTTTCTCGCCGCTCGCGCAGGGGGTGCTCTCCGGCAAATACGCGGCGGGCGTGCCGGCCGATTCGCGCGCGGGGCGGGGCAGTCCCTTCATCGCGCGCCATCTGACCGACGCCAACGTCGCGTTCGCGCGCAAGGTGCAGGCGGCCGCTGCGGCACGCGGCCAGACGCCGGCGCAGACCGCGCTGGCCTGGGTGCTGCGCGATCCGCGCGTGGCCTCCGCCGTGATCGGCGCCAGCAGCGTCGCCCAGCTCCGCGAAAACGTCGCCGCGCTCGCCAACCTCCGCTTTGACGCGGCCGAACTCGCCGCGCTCGAATAAATGACGGGCGACCGACCCTCGACTCTTGGGGATCACCCCGAGCGTCGTGAGTCGTGGGTCGAGTGTCCTTGAGGCCTGTCTCAAGGCCGGATGAGGCTTGACTCTTCTGCGATGCGACGTTACGCTCATAAATACTTACGTTGTAGTTTCGAAAGAGGAATAGTTCTTTATGTACGCTCACAGTCTGAACGATCAGCCGCCTGACCGTTGGCAGCCGCTGGATGTTCACGCATCCGCTGTCGCCGGTATGGCAGATATGTTTGCGCAGCCTTTCCAGTCAGGCGCGTGGGCATCGTTGTCGGGTTCGTTACACGACATCGGCAAGGCGCGTGTCTCCTTCCAGAACT
Source organism: Verrucomicrobia bacterium ADurb.Bin070 (assembly GCA_002071025.1). Lineage (GTDB taxonomy): Bacteria > Verrucomicrobiota > Kiritimatiellia > RFP12 > UBA1067 > DUPH01. Next base: position 1,738 of record MWEJ01000354.1, read on the forward strand.
ACCTGCGTTTCTGCAACAATCTTACGGATGAAGACTACGATGCCTCGGAGCGCACGCATTCCGGCGCCGGGGCGGTATGGGCGGTTCAGGTGCTTTCACGCAACAAGGTCGGACGCCTTCTCGCCTACATCATCGCAGGCCACCACGCGGGACTGCCCGATTGGATCGGAGGTGAGACGCCGTGCGGTTCGTTGAGTTATCGGCTGGACCAGGAGAAAGATATTGTGCGGGAGCCGGCGGTCGCGGCATGGATTTTGGGCCATCAGGCGGAATGGACGTCAACGCCGCTTAGGCCTCCGTGGCGGTTCGGCAACGACAACATGTCCGACGTCAGTTTCTGGATACGCATGTTGTATTCCTGTCTGGTCGACGCCGATTTTCTGGACACCGAAGCGTTCATGGAGTCGGACAAGGCCGCCGCCCGATCACAGTATCCCAAACTGTCGGAACTGTCGGAACGTTTTTTCGCGGCGTTGGACGCGAAACAGCGGATGTCCAAAGACACGCCGGTCAACCGCATCCGCGCCGAAATCCGGGCGGCGTGCGAAGCGGCGGCGGAATCGCCGCGCGGACTGTTCTCCCTGACCGTTCCGACGGGCGGCGGCAAAACGCTTTCCGGCACGGCCTTCGCCTTCCGCCACGCGCTGCGGCATGGGCTGAAACGGATCGTCTACGTGATTCCCTACACCTCAATCATCGAACAGACGGCGGATGTCTTGCGCTCGTTTCTCGGCGCTGAAAACGTGGTGGAGCATCACTCGAACTTCGACCCGGACAAGGAAACGCAGCAGTCGCGCTTAGCCTCGGAGAACTGGGACGCGCCTGTCATCGTGACAACGAACGTGCAGTTCTTTGAGTCGTTGTACGCCTGTCGTTCGAGCCGCTGCCGCAAACTGCACAATGTCGCGGACAGCGTGGTGATTCTGGACGAGGCGCAGCTTCTGCCGCCGCGACTTCTGTTGCCCTGCGTGGAGGCGATGCGGCAACTGGTGACGCATTACGGTGTGACCATGGTCTTGTCCACCGCAACCCAGCCTGCGCTGCCCGGACTTGAACCTGTATGCGAAATCATTCCTCCCGACATGAACCTGTACGGCCGACTCAAGCGGACCGACATCGTGCTTCCCAAAAATCGGGCCGTCCGTCAGACGTGGGAAGAAATCGCGGCGGAACTCGAACAGTTCGAGCAAGTGTTGTGCGTGGTGAACACCCGCAAGGACTGCCGCGATCTTCATGCGCTCATGCCGGAGGGTACGATTCACCTTTCCGCAACCCTGTGCGGCGAGCACCGTTCGCGCGTGATCGCAGACATCAAAGCGAAACGGAATGAGGGGCGGCCTGTCCGCGTCATCAGCACGCAGTTGGTCGAGGCGGGCGTGGACATCGATTTCCCCGTCGTCTATCGCGCGTTCACCGGTTTGCCCTCAATTGCCCAAGCTGCGGGACGCTGCAACCGCGAGGGCCTTTCCGCAGAACCAGGTCGTGTAATGGTCTTCATGCCTCCTAAGTCCGCTCCGCGCGGCGAATTGCGCAAAGCGGAGGACACGCTCAGCGGTCTGCTGGCAACTGGTCTGGATGCGGAATCGCCAACAAGCTATCCGCAGTTCTTCAAAATCTTCTACTCGGCGCAGAACGATTTAGGAACAGCCTTTGAAGGCTGGCTGACGAAAAACGCACGTGATTTCCAGTTCCAGTTCCGAGAGGCGGCTGAAGCGTTCCGCATGATCGACGATCAGGCATCAGCAGCCGTGATCGTCCGCTACGGCGGAAATGAGCCGCTGATCCGTTCTTTGCTGGCCGTAGGGCCGAAGCGCGACATCATGCGCCGGTTGCAGCGCTTCACGGTGACAGTGCCGCGTCGGACGCTTTCAGGCCTGCTTGAAAAAGGTTTTGTGGAGGAGCCGCATCCCGGTGTTTACGTCCAGACGATGCCGTCATTGTACAGTGAGGTCTTCGGGCTGGATCTTTGCCGGGACGGCTTGGCTCCGGAGGACTTGATAACTTGAGGAGAGGACGCTCGACTCACGACACTCGACGCACGGGGCGGCAGGATTGTGTTACACGCTTCTACTGCCGCATCTCCCGAGTGTC
>MWEJ01000355.1 GCA_002071025.1 Verrucomicrobia bacterium ADurb.Bin070
TCCGCACCCGCATTCAAGGCCGGAATGAGTTTCTCTTCCACTGCCGTACGCGCAAAGCGGTTGACGCTGTCGGAGCCGATCACGACGAGATGCGCCGACGCATCGGCCTCAGCGGTCACGGCCAGGCGGGCCCCGGTCACCGCATTGTAATACTTCTGAAACTCTCGCGCGGCCACCGCGTAGCCAGGCGGCGCCGCGGCGGGCTCCAGAATCTTCCACTCGGCACCCGCCGCCGCACACGCGGCCACCACCGCAGCAGCCAAAAACATCAACTTCCCGGTTTGTCCCATATCAACCTCCTTAAAGGTAGTGACCGACTAACAAAAATGCGCATTCCGCCATGTCACAAGCCTTGTGCTGACAACAACCTTCTACGCACTTACGGAGACAGTATAAACAAACCGCGCCCCCTCCGCGTTCGATTTCGGACCTGACCTTTTTTCAAACATCACAATGGCATGCGCCCCGGTTAATGCCGGCCGACGGCTCGCGCGGACACTCGCCCCCCATTCCTGCTGCCAGACACACGCTGGGGGACGAGTGTCTGCACGAGCAGCAGAGAATGGCGCCGAGCCGTCCGCTATCGGCGCACGGCGGCGCTCGCGCCCTGCCGTCGAAAGTCGCCCGTCGCCAGTCGCCTGTCATGAAAGGGACGGCGCGGCCCGGCGCTCACCCCAGCGCCCATGCCACGGGGATTGCCATCACTTTGTCTGAGAAAGACTGCACCCGGGGGTCGTTTGAAAGCAGCAGCCCCATGATCACGGGTTTGTTCAGTATCGTTTGAATGCCGAACAGATGGCGAGCGTCATGACGCGTGACGCGGTCGGACTGCTTGATCTCTATAGGTATGAACCCGTCTTCCATCTCAAGCAGAAGATCCAGCTCTAAACCGTCGTGTGTGCGCAGGAAACACGGCGCGGCGGGGATGTCCAGACTCTTGACCTGTTTGATGACCTCCGCCACAACCGCGCTTTCAAACTCCGCGCCGGAAAGCTTTTCCCGCTTGCCCAGGATCGCCCGCATGACGCCGGGATCCAGCATGTGAATCTTAGGCGATTTAACGAGCCGTTTCGACGGGTTCCCGAACCAAGGCCTGAGTTGAATGATCTGATAACTGATTTCAAGGTAATTGAGAAACCTTCTGGCAGATGACGGGGATATCTGCGCGTCCCTTGCGAGATTAGAGGCGTTGAGAACCCCGGCCGTTCGCGCCGCCACAGCTTTCTGCGCCAACACGAAAGGCTCCAGTTCCCGCAGCATCACCAGGTCGCGCAGATCACGCTGTAGATACGTGCGGACATAATCATACAGCCAAACATGGCAATCCGCTTCATTGTCGGTGAAAGGCTCCTTCCAAACCAGCGGCATGGCACCCACCTTAAGATAGCGTTCCCAGATCAGCTTCTGCTTTGCATATTCATCGTCCATCTGCGGGATGCCTGAAAAGACACGGCTGTCGCGGTTGTTGTCCTCCAGAAAACGGCACAGCCGGGATCGCCGCAAAGGATCGTCCCACCCTTCGGTGCGCATTTCCGGCAGGGTCAGGGGGTACATTTCAAAAATGGAGACGCGGCCTGCCAGCGATTCCTTGACCCGCTCCATCAGCATGATCTGGCTTGAGCCGGATAAAACCACCCGGCAATCAGGCTGACTGTCCACCATGGCTTTTACCGTTTCAAACATGGAAGGCGCTTTCTGCACCTCATCAAGAATGACGCTGCGGTATGAGGCCAGCCAGTCGGCCGCCGACATGCCCGATAACTGCGGACGGACAACCGGGTCGTCAAAAGAGACATACGCATAATCCGCGCACAGGTGCCGCAGCAGGGTTGTCTTGCCGGTTTGCCGGGCACCCATGACCAAGACAAGGTGTCCCAATGGTCCTGCCAACCGTTTCGACAACGACGTTTTGATAGTGCGGTTTTTCATGGGAAACAGCTTACCATACCCGAAATCCATCTTGCAATAGTCAATATTACGCCTATATACGCTTTACAATAACTGATATTACGCTTTATCAAGGATATTAATCATGACAAACCTCGCGCGGACGCTCGCCCCCCCAGACCTGCGGCCAGACACACGCTGGGGGGCGAGTGTCCGCACGAGCCGCGGTGTCGCATCCGAGCGTTTATGAGGAGCGCGGCCAGCGGTCCGAGACGTCCCGCCGTACTGTGTCAACACAACACATTTTATCCCTCATGCGGCTAAAGGGCGCATGGCAGTTCTGTTGGGGCCAATAAATCATAATCATAATCTTAATCTTAATCATAATCTTAATCTTGCACATCGGACTTTCTCGAGAGTAGACTGCGCCCATGAAAACGGACTTTGATCACGAGAAGCTGCCTGTCTATCAGGAAGAGGCCTGTTTGCGCCGAACAGGGTAAAGTGATGTGGGTGCCCATCGTCTCGATGCTGGTGGGCTTGATCCGCAGCACCTCCGCTGATCGTGTTCATGAGGAGCCGGCCGAATATGAGGCCGACAATCGGCGACGAGCAGATTAAGATTACGATTACGATTACGAGAAGGTCTCCCCAACAGAACTGCCATGCGCCCTCGATTCAGTATGGTGAGCAGGGCCGACGCATCTTAAATTTGGCTCATAACGTCAGAACTGCGGGTGTGACATGCACCCAGCGAGTGCCATGCAGTCGGCACTGCGGCATGGTTTTTGTGGCCCCTCGTCCCCGTACCCGTTCACGTACACGTACACGACGGCCTCATCGCCTTCCCGTGACCGTGTACGGTCCCGCGACTGGCCGGAGCTTGCTCTCATCCAAATCGCCATCGGGATCGGGATCGTCCATTTTGAGCCGTCCCGCGCGGCTCCTCTCGCGATGGGGTCGCAAGATATTCGATCCCGATAGCGATCCCGATTTAGATTTCGATGTCCACTCCCGACGTCAGCGTTGAGCGCGTGCTTTGAACGAAGAGCCGGGGGCGCGGACGGCCCCGTCCGCGCCCCCAGTCTTGCGCATCTTTTTCACGGGTGCCGGACAGCTTGCCGGTAACTTCAGGTTTCTGTCCACAGATTATGCGACAACTGTCACGTAAACAAGCGAGGTGTAGTATGACAACCGCCATTGAAAACATTCATGAAATCGAGTCTTTTCCGGTTGAAGAAAGGGCTTTCATCGCTGATTCGGTGTTGCGGACTCCGAACCCACCCGACCGCGAGATTGATCGGAAATGGGCCGCAGTGGCGAAATCAAGATTGGACGATCTTCGTTCAGGCCGCGCAAGACCAGTTAAGTTTCTCGGGTAAGGGTATCCGGTTAAGGGTGGCGAGTCAGAACGCGGGTACGTGTTTCAACCCTACTCTTAAACGCACACTGACCCGCCCCGCTTACCCGCTCCCCTTGCTCGACACACTTACCCGACCCGACGTCTAGCGCGGCGAGTGGTTGTTCTCAGGAAGTTGATAGTGGTAAAAACCTGTATCCCGATAATCCTTCACCGGAATGTCCCATCCGGCCTGCCGCAGGTGATGCGTGAAGACCAGGCGGTCGCTGCTGAACGGGCGCGTTCCCCACATCGCATGGGCCGCATTCCAGTAGATCGGGTGCATGGAGAGCCCGTACAAGTGATGCCATGTGGTGCTGAGCATACCGTCCAGACCGAGCGCCTGAACAGCGCCGCCCTGCGCCTCGTATCCTGCCCGGTTCTCCCACGGGCACGCGAGCACCGGGAAGCCCTTGGACTTGAAGTGGCGCAGCGTCGGAAACGTCTGACCCTCTTTCTCGCCTTTGACCGGGGGCTCGTAGAACCAGTCGCAGATCACCACATCGCGCGGCAGCGCATCCAGCAGGGCGTCCGCCCAG
>MWEJ01000356.1 GCA_002071025.1 Verrucomicrobia bacterium ADurb.Bin070
CTCGTGCAGCGTGTCCAGCCGGTTCGTGGCGTAGACCGCGCCGACGATCGAGCCGATGCTGGTGCCGGCGATGCAGTGGACCGGCACGCCGAGTTCGCGCAGGCGCGACAACACGCCGAGGTGTGCCCAGCCGCGCGCGCCGCCGCTGCCCAGCGCCACGCCGATCTTACTGGCTTTGGTGGTCGATGCGGGCATCAGCGGCTCCCTTGGGTCACAAACGAGGAGGCTTTGCGCTGCGTGACAAAGACCGTGCGCGTGTAGCCCTTGCGGATCATCTCGGAGTAGATCTGGTTGCGCAGCGAGCGGTCAAAATTCGCCGGCACGAGAATGTTGACCTCCTGTTCGCGCGCGATGCCCGCTGCACGCACCCTGCCGGCAAGGCGCTTCAATTCGACACGCTCGTTGTCAAAGGTAATGGCGCCGTAGCTGTCGACCGAAATCTCGGGCACCCGCGTGTTTTCCACCATGCGCGAGCTGACGCATCCTGATCCCAGCAGGATGACGGCGACGAAGCAGGCGCCCAGGCCATTCAGATAATTTTTCATAATCGTGCGGTTATTTTATCACACGCCGTCATCGGTCGCCAATGCAGGATTGGCGAATCGCGTGATTGGCGTTGAGATCGGTCGTCAGATCGCTTAAAATATTAAAACGAATCACATTCCCATGTCAGCAAAAAGGATGATTGTGGCAACGGCAACGCGGCATTCCGGTTCTGAGGACCCAGCTCCAACGTGGTGGGTCCGCGACGAGCAGGGCGGACAGTATGGTCCCGTCGGATTTGACGTTTTGCAGGCGTGGGCGCGTGACGGCCGGATCGGGCCGTCGAATCAGATCTCCGCCGATGGCGTCGCGTGGCTGCCGGCCGTGGACGAACCGGCGCTTGAAATGGATTGGGTCGCCGAGGTGACGGGTGGCCGGTTTTACGGCCCCATCCACCGGGATGCGGTGCGAAGCTTGATCGGCGAAGGGGCCATTGCCACCCGGGCCGCGTTGTTCCGGCGTGGTGCGCTGGAGGCGCGCGACGCTGCGGCAGAGTGCCGGCGGCTGGAGGATGCGCTGCGCGCGGCCGCGTCGCGCACGGAGCAGTCGGAAGCGATGTGCCGTCAGGCCCATTCCGAGACAGCGGCGTGGCAACGTCAGAGCCAAGAGGCCGAGGACCGGGCAGCGGCCGAGCATGCTGCAGCCTGTGCAGCGGCGGCCGCGCTTCAGGCTGCGGAGGCGCGGGTGGCGCAGGCCGAGCAGCGCGCGGCGGAGCAGGCGGCCGCGCTTCAGGCTGCGGAGGCGCGGCGGGCGCAGGCCGAGCAGCGCGCGGCGGAGCAGGCGTCCTCGCTTCAGGCTGCGGAGACGCGGGTGGCGCAGGCCGAGCAGCGCGCGGCGGAGCAGGCGGCCGCGTTACAGGCCGCGGAGACGCGGGTGGCGCAGGCCGAGCAGCGCGCGGCGGAGCAGGCGGCCGCCTTGAGCGAAAAACTGCGTGTGGCGCAGGAGCAGCTTGGCGCGGCGCAGCGCGAGCAGGCACGGTGGCAGACCGAGGCGGCGCGGGCGTTGGAGGATTGTGCCGCGCGCATGCAGCGGATCGCGCAGCTCGAGGCGGAGGTCGAGCGCGTGCGCAAGGCCGCAGAAGTGCCGCGCGTTCAGGTGCTGGACGCCGAGCCCGTGGAAACGGAGACGGATCGGACGGGGCGCCCGTCGGCGCGGACTGCGGTGTGCGACGCGGAACTGCTTCCGCCTGAAGAGCCGGTTAAGGCGCAGCAACAGCGGCCCTCGCCCGCTGACGGCGGTTGCCGCCGGCGGGAAGGGGTGGCCGGCCTCTCATTGGCCGATATTGAACGGCAGGCCCGTCTGGAGCTGCAGCGCCTCGGTGCGAACGGGTCGGCATTTTTTGCAAAAAAGCGGTGAGCGACGCGGGTAACTCAGAGTGAAACGGTCAGGTGACAACAATGGCTGAGCTGAACGAACACGATGATCAGCGGCAATGGTTTCTCCGGATTAACGGCGAAACGGTCTTTGGTCCGGTCTCGACGCAGGGACTGGTTGTCTGGGCCGAGCAGGGCCGGATCCTGCCGGGACACGAGGTCTCGCAAGACCGGAAAAAATGGGTGCAGGCCGTTTCGGTCGAACTGCTCGACATGCGCTGGTTCGTGGATGACGGCGATGGCGAACTGCGCGGCCCGCTCAACCGCATGGCGGCCGACGCGCTGATCAAGAGCGGCAAGGTGTCCGCGAGTGCGCAGGTGGTCGCGGCGGATGACGTAGAGGCGGAATCGGCCACCGTGCCGCCGGCCGGCGAGAAGCGGACGCGCGACTCGATGCCGGAGGAGGTGCTGCAGCGCCGCATCCGTGAGTTGGAGGCGATGGTCAGCGAGCAGCGCGAGCGGCTGTCGAAGCTGTCGGATGCCAATGCCCTGGAGACGGTGCAGCAGGAGCGCGAGGTGCTGGCCGCGCTGCTGAAAGAGGCCGAAGCGCAGAAAGAGACGGTCGTCCGCAATGCGGAGAAAGACGCTCGGGCGAATGAGCGCAAGCTGGACCAGTTGCGCCAGCAGATCAAGCGGCTGGAACAGCAACGGGAAGAGGCGGCCGTGGTTGAGGGCGCGCAGCGGATCGAGGCGTTGGTGGCGGACCTGGCGCAAGCTTCGGCGCGGGCCGAGACGGCCGAGGCGGCGCGCGCGGCGGCTGAATCGCGTGCTCGCGCGAGCGAGGCCGAGTGGGAAGAGGAACGCATGCGGGTGAAGGCGCTCGGTCAAAAGCTTGAGCAGGCTGAGGCGCGCGCGGAGACGGCCGAGGTGGCGCTGGCCGAGGCGGAGGCGCGTGCGCGTGCCGGCGAGGCTTCGCTGGCCGAGGTGCTGAACGACGCCAACGCGCGTGACATCGGCTATCAGGAGAAGATTGCCGAGTTGGAGAAAATGTGCGCGCAGCCGCCCGAAGAAACCGCGCGCTTCTTTGCGGATCAGGCGGCCGTGTACGAGTTGATCGGTGCTGAAGTGGCCGAGCTGGCGTCGTCGCTGGAGCGTGAAAAGGCGCAGGCCGAGCAGCTCAAGACCTGGAGCGCGCAGCGGCAGCAGTCGCTGCTCGAGCGCCGCCAGAAGCTCTTGAAGCACCTCGGCGGCAGCCCGGGGGATATGACGCGGCGCACGGTGCGCGAGCAGCCCTCGGATCCGCAGGCGGCCCGTTTGCGGGCGGATCTGGAGAATCTGCGCGTGACCTACCAGCGCGAGATGCGGTTGGCCGAGACGAAGGAGCGCGAGTTGCAGGAGAAGGTCCGGCTTCTTGAGACCGAGAGCAGCCGTCTGCTGTCGCAGATTGTGGCGGGCGAGAAACGCTCGCAGCAGATCGAGGAGCTCGAGGAGCAGACGCGGCAGCGCGAGCACGAGCTGGCAGTCGAACGGAAGAATCGCGAGGAGGAACGCGATCAGTTTGAGGCGAATCAGCGGGCGTTGCTGATGCGGATCGAGACGTTGGAGCGGGCCGCGAAGCCGAGTACGCCTGAAGAGATCCAGTCTTCCGAGGCGCGCAGCGTGAAGCTGGCCTCCTGGATGCGGTTGAAAGGGTAAGCCAGATTGAACGAGGAAAGGTGAGCATGAGTGTCGAGCAGATTCAGGAAGCAGTGATCAAGGGGCGGGCACCCGAGGTGGTGAGCCTCGTGGCAGCGGCCTTGGAGCAGGGCGTGGCCGCGTCGGATCTCCTCAACGAGGGACTGTGCGCGGGCATGGGGATCGTCGGCGAGCGGTTCAAAAAGAATGAGGTCTTTGTGCCGCAGGTGCTGCTGGCCGCGCGTGCGATGAAGCAGGGCACCGACCTTCTGAAACCGCATCTGATCGCG
>MWEJ01000357.1 GCA_002071025.1 Verrucomicrobia bacterium ADurb.Bin070
CTTGAGGATCATGGAGGGCACGGAGACCTTCTTGCCGTTCACCGCCATGTGGCCGTGCAGCACGAACTGGCGTGCGGCGCGGCGCGACGGCGAAAAGCCGAGGCGGTAGACGAGGTTGTCCATGCGGGTCTCGAGCAACTGCAGCAGCATCTCGCCGGTGACGCCCTTGCGGCGCAGCGCCTCTTTGTAAAAGCGCTTGAACTGGCCTTCCTGCATGCCGAACTGGCGGCGCAGGCGCTGCTTCTGACGGAGCTGCTCGCCGTATTCCGACATCTTGCGGTTGCGGCGGGCACCATGCTGGCCCGGCGCGGGCTGCCCCTGCTCGATGGCGCATTTAGCCATGTAACAGCGCGCGCCCTTCAGAAAAAGTTTCTGCCCCTCGCGCCGGCAAATGCGGCAAACGGGACCTGTATATCTGCCCATGTTAGACTCTCCTCCGTTTGCGCGGACGGCAGCCATTGTGCGGAATCGGCGTGCAGTCCTTGATCAGCGTGACGTGAATGCCGGCGGACTGGATAGCCCTGACCGCCGACTCGCGCCCCGCGCCCGCGCCCTGAACTCTGACTTCCACCTCGTGCATCCCCTTGGCCATCGCCTGGCGGGCCGCATCCTGCGCCACCATGGTGGCGGCGAACGCGGTGCACTTGCGCGATCCCTTGAAGCCGGCTTTACCCGCCGAACTCCAGGCGATCACGCCGCCGCGGGAATCCGTGATTGACACCAGCGTGTTGTTGAACGTCGAACGGACAAAGGCGATTCCGGCGGGGATCGACTTCCCCTTGCCTTTTTTCTTGGCGGCATCGGCGGCTTTGGCGGGCTCGTCGCCCGCAGACATCACAGCCTGCGCCTCGCTCACGGCCACCTGCTCAGGGGTCGCCGCCTGCTCTTCTTGCTTCACAGCTTCTTCGCTCATGCGTATTCAGCCTCAAAATACTTGGCCGACACGGCATCGGTCCCGTCCCGCGAGGGACAAGTCACGCGCCCTGCCGTCGCCGGGTTTATTTGCCCTTGGCCTTCATCGCCGCGCGTGCCGTCTTGTCGCGCACCGCGCCCACCGTCCGCTTGCCGCCCTTGCGGGTCCGCGCATTCGTACGGGTCCTCTGCCCGCGGACCGGCAGGCCGCGCTTGTGACGCAGGCCGCGGTAGGTGCCGATACTGATCAACCGGCGGATGTTCTGCGACACCTCGCGGCGCAGATCACCCTCGACCCGGTAATTGTCTTGAATGAAGCCCACAATCTGTCGGATCTCATCCGGGGACAGATCGTCGGCCTTCTTGGCCGGGTCGATTTTGCAATGCTCGACCACGTCACTGGCCCGCTTGGGACCGATTCCGTGAATGTACCGGAGCGCGTACTCGACACGCTTTCTGCCCGGGACATCCACACCCATCAATCTCGGCATGATTGTCTTCTCCAGTTAACCCTGACGCTGCTTATGGCGGGGATTCGTACAAATGATACGCACGACGCCCTTGCGACGTACCACACGGCAACGCTCACAAATGCGCCGCACTGAACTGCGAACTTTCATGGTCTTTATTCCTTGTTCAAAAAAGGTGTTGGATTTAACCAAAAGTCCGTTACCTTGTCTATCCTAAAAATATGGAAAATTCTTTATGCCAGCGTCAGAACTTCCACACTTTCTTCCAGCACGGCCACGGTGTGCTCGAAGTGAGCGGACGGTTTCCCGTCTCGCGTTACAACTGTCCAACCGTCATCCTGCACTGCCACATCCGGCCGTCCCAGGTTGACCATCGGCTCGATCGCCAACGTCATCCCGGGCTTCAGGACGGGGCCGTGCCCCGGCGTCCCGTAGTTGGGGATCTGTGGATCTTCGTGGAGGTGACGCCCCACGCCGTGACCGACAAAATCCCGCACCACCGAACAGCCGCCCGCCTGCACGACGCCCTCAACCGTGTGAGAGACGTCGGAGAGTCGGCAACCGGGCCGGACCGCGGCCACCGCCGCATCCAGCGCCCGGCGCGTCGTCTCGACGAGCCGGATCACATCGGGATCCGTCACCCCGGCCGTTACGGTCGTGGCACAGTCCCCATGAAATCCATTGTAATACACCCCGACGTCCAGACTCACCACATCCCCCGGCAGAACAACCCTCCGCCCGGGGATGCCGTGAATCACCTCGTCGTTAATCGAAATGCACATCGCTCCCGGATACCCCCGGTAGCCCAAAAAGGAGGGTTTGGCGTTCATGCCCGCGATCAGCCGCCGGGCCAACGCATCCAGTTCCCCTGTCGTCACCCCGGGCTGAATCGCCGCAGCCACCTGCTCCAACACGGAGGCTGTCATCCGGCAGCTCACCCGCATCGCGTCCAGCTCAGCAGCGTTCTTCAACGGGATCTTCATGAAAGCGCGCGCCTGACCCTCTCTACGATCTCATCAATGGGCCCGACTCCCGGCACGCGCCGCAGTGCGCCGCGCGCCTCGTAAAACTCGATCAGCGGCACCGTCTGCGCCTGATACACGGCCAGCCTGTTCTTCACGGTCTCGGGATTGTCGTCCTTGCGCACCGTCAGCGCACTCCCGCAGGCGTCGCAGATGCCGGCAACCCACGGCGGAATATTGGTCACATGATAGCCGGCCCCGCACCCCGGGCAAGCCCTGCGTCCGGCAATCCGGTCCACCAAAATCTCGTCGGCCACCTCCAGCAGCACCACCGCGGCCAGCGACGCGCCGCAACCCGCAATCGTACCGTCCAGAATCTCCGCCTGCACCACCGTGCGAGGGAAACCGTCCAGCAACAACGTGCAGGGACCTGCGATCCCTGCCATCAGGTCGGCGATCATCCGCGCGATGATCGCGTCAGGCACCAGCTCGCCGCGCTTCATGTACCCGTCCGCCTCGACCCCCGCCGCCGTCTGGCGCTTCACCGCGTCACGCAACAGATCGCCGCTCGACACATGCCGCAGCGACTGATCCGCAGCCACCAGCCGCCCGGCGATCGTCCCTTTGCCCGACCCCGGGCCACCCAACAGAATAACGACGTTCATCACTGCCATACCCGTCACTGGCGCATTAAAAATTAAGAGTCAGGATTCAGGAGTCTGCCATCGGCCATGTCGCCACGCCAAGCTCCCGACTCCTGCTTCCTGACTCCTAACTGACGAAAACCGGCCGCGCGCCGGCCTCTTTATGGTAGGGGTGCACGGACTCGAACCGTGGACCCAGTGATTAAGAGTCACTTGCTCTACCAACTGAGCTACACCCCCATAAAAAGCATGGAGCGAGTGATGGGTCTCGAACCCACAACCTCGACCTTGGCAAGGTCGCGCTCTACCAATTGAGCTACACCCGCTTCAAAAGAACGGATGTGAATTTATCAGAATCACCGAGGGCATGCAATAGGGATTTTGAAAAAAATTAAAAAATCTCACTCTCAATCAGCACACGGCCTGCCCCTCGTGCAGCACGCCGTCCTCCATCTCCAGCGTACGGTCGAAAACATCCAGCGAACGGTGGTCGTGCGTCACCACCAGCACCCCCGCGCCCTGCTCATGCGCCACCTGCCGGAACAGCTCCATCACCTGCCGGCCGCGCTGGCTGTCCAGCGCCGCCGTCGGCTCGTCCGCCAGCACCAGGCTCGGCCGGTTGGCTAGGGCGCGCGCCACCACCACGCGCTGCTGCTGCCCGCCAGAGAGCATGGCCGGCAGGTTGGCCGCGCGCGCTCCCACGCCCAGATAGTCGAGCAACTCGCGCGCCCGGCGCCGCGCCTCGCGCGCCGGCACATCATTGATTTCCATCGCGATCCGCACGTTCTCTTCGGCGCTCAGGAACGGGATC
>MWEJ01000358.1 GCA_002071025.1 Verrucomicrobia bacterium ADurb.Bin070
CAATCAGACGGTTGATACCGTTTATGCGGGGACGATCGGGGGCGCGGTCTCGGTGGTGAAAGCGGGGGGCGGACGATTGACGCTGGCACATCCGACGCATCACACCGGGGCCACCGCGATTCAGGACGGGACATTGGAACTGGGAGCGAACAACGTGTTGTCTGGCCAGAGTGCGGTAGTGCTGTCCGGCGGGCAGCTCGCACTGGGCGCGACGACCAACACGCTCGCATCATTGACGGTGACGGCCGACAGTACGCTGGATCTCGGAGAGGGGCAGACGGTTTTTGCGGCGCAAACGCCGGACGCTTGGGAGGGGACATTGACGCTCACCGGCATGTTCACACCGACCAGCGTGCGCACGCAGCCGTTGCTGACCCCGGCTCAGCTCGCCGCTGTCCGGTATCAGGGCGCACCGGTCTCGCAGAATGCAAACGGGTATTTGACCGAGTACTGGGGCACGCTTTTCTGGATCGAGTAACGCGCGGGCGCACGGCCGCGACGGTCAGTGAAGGGTTGACTTCGCTTCTGGAATGGCGCAGGCCTGCATGGCGGACAACAGGTGCGCGCGTGCGTCTTGGTAGTCCTTCGGCCCGACATATTCGAGAATCAGCGGTGCTTGCGGTGTCGTTTTTGCCGCCAAGGTCACGAAGCGCTTGTAATCGATATCGCCTTTGCCGGCCGCGACGCCGCGGCTGGTGTGGTGCTTGCGGTCCTTGGCGTGCAGGCAGTCGATCCAAGGCGCGAGCTGCGTGAACATCTCGTCGAGATCGTTGAGTTCAAGCAGGTTGGCCGGGTCGAGCAGCACGCGCAGACGCGGTGAGTTCAGTTCTTCGACAAAGAGCCGAACCCGTTTTGCGCTTGCGAAAAAACTCTGGAAATAAGGCTCGAACAGCACCTTGGCATCGTGTTTGGCGGCTAAATCATCCAGTCGCCGGGCGGTCGCGATCATGCGTGGCCAAACCGCGTCCTGAAACTCTAGCGGCACGCGCGGCGCGGGGACTGCGGTGTCATAATGATGGCCGGCTTCGGTGATGAAGGTGCGTACGCCCATATGGCCGCCGATCTCCATCATCGCCTCGAAATAGGCGAGGTTGGCGTTCAGCTCGGCATCGTCCGGATGCATCAGGTTGGTGTAGACGCCGATGCTGTGGATCGCCAGACCGGCATCGCGATAGGTGGCGGCGATCGCCTTGCAGTGCGCGGGCGTGAGGCTGGAGAGGTCGGCACGGCTGTTGTATTTCCAGTAGGCGCTGTCGGTTTGCGTGAGAAAAAACTGGATGGTGCTGAAGCCGGCGGCCGCCAGTTCGGCCGCGAGGGCGGCGTTGGTGTGGCCGCCAAACCCGAGGGTCGAGATGCCGATGGTCAGGCCGTTCGGAGCGGTCTGCGCGGCGGCCCGGGCCGTCTGCGGCAAAGCAGCGCCGAGGGCGGAGAGCGCGGTCGTCTGGGCCATGGTCGTGAGCACGTGACGGCGTGAGAGCGCTTTTTTCATCGTGACCTGCTTTCTCTAACGGGTTGGTTGGGGGCTTGGGGCCGCTGCTGGGTGTGTCAAGGCGGCGGCTGTCGGTTGCGCCTGCTGGGCCTGATAGCGGCGGCGCAGTTTCAGGTACCAGAAACCGCATATCGGGATCGAGGTGAAATAGAGGATGCCGATCACGCCGAGCGTTAGCCAGAACTGCGAGACCAGCATGCCGATGACAAACATGACGAAGAGCAGGACCGGAACCATGCGTTTGGCCGGGACGCGCAGATGTTTGGCCGAAATGGTCGGGGCACGGCAGGCCATCAGGATGCCGCAGATCATCAACATGGCGCAGCCGATCCAAGGTGACTGGATCGCGGCGCTTTCCGTGTGAAGCTGCCAGATCACCGGGGTCAAAAGAATGCCGGCGCCGCCGGGGGCGGGCAATCCCATGAAAAAGTGTTTCCAGTAAGGCTGCGTGGGACCGTCGTCCAGCATGATGTTGAAACGGGCAAGACGGAACGCGCAACACATGGCGTGGAAGAGCGCCAAGGCCCAGAAGAGGCCGCGGAACGCATAGGCGGTGCTCTCAGGCGGCGCGACCTGCATCATCCAGAAATAGACCAGCAGCGCCGGCGCGACGCCGAAGCTGACAAAATCAGCCAAGGAGTCGAGCTGGGCGCCGAGTTTGGAAGTGACGCGCAGCAGCCGAGCCACCCGCCCGTCGAGGCCGTCGAGCATACAGGCGATGATGATGGCGATGACCGCCGAGCGCCAGTGTTCTTGGCAACTGTAGCGGATCGAGGTAACACCACTGGCGGCCGCCAGAAGCGTCATCAGGTTGGGGATCATCGTGCGGATCGGAATTTCCCGCTGGATGCGTGGCTTCTGCTTACGTTTGCGTAACCTGAATTTGCCCATGGCGGATTTCCAAAAGAGATTAGAGGCGGGCGATGGGCGTCTCGCCGGCGACCATGATCTGGCCGACGCGCACACAAGGAGCGACGCCCGCCGGGAGGTAGACATCCACACGGCTGCCGAACCGGATCAGGCCGAACCGTTCGCCGATGGTCAAGACTTGGCCCTCTCTGGCGAAGGTGACGATCCGGCGCGCGATCAATCCCGCGATCTGGACCACGGCGAGCGTACGGCCGCAGGCCATACTTAAAAGATAAAGCATCCGTTCATTGTCGTCACTAGCTTTATCCAGCGAGGCGTTTAAAAAAGCGCCCGGGATATAGTGCATCTTTTGCACGGTGGCGGCGACAGGCATGCGGTTAACATGCACATCCAACACGCTCATAAAGACGCTGACGCGCCAGACGGGTTGGCTGTCTGCGGCTAGCGCGGCAGGGATTGGAACCTGCATCAGCAGGCAAACGATGCCATCGGCAGGGCTGAGAATAGAGGTCTGCGCGTCGGCAGGCGGGACTCGCTCAGGATCGCGGAAAAACAGGAAGACGCCGTAGGTCAGCAGCAGGCCGGGCCAGAAGAGTGGTGGCCATGCCACGGTCAGCACGAGGGTGAGCAGAGCCGCGGCAAGAACAAAACGCCGCCCCTCGCGATGCATGGGCGGAAGTAAAAACCGCTTTGTGGAAAGATCAAGATCGGTGTCTGTAGGCATGATTTAGGGCTCGCGTTTACGCCGGCGGGATGTGCGACGCGCCGGTGCGCCGAGGGCGTGCGGCTCAAAGGGCTTTACGAAAACGTCTGCGAAACAGTAGCCATCCTTGAAATCCGCTCGGTTGTCGGATTCGGTCTTGCCAAGGCGGCCGGCCTCGACCAGGTTGAATACGATCTCGCCGAAGTCCTCCGTCGAATGAATACCCCATTCCGCGAAAACTGTGAAGGCCAGCGGACCGAATTCATCGAGCGCGAATTCCTTGATCCCGTCGAGCAGCTCTTTGCCGCTGATGTGTCTGTCATGGTCCGGCTGGCGCGTGCGGATCTCCTTGACGGTCACGTCGAGGGCTTCCACCAGAAAATCGTAGGCGTCGGGATGGTAGCGGGCATCTTTTTGGCAAATCGCCAGAACAGCTTCTTGAAAAGAGGGGTTCATCAATCCAGCACAGGGTTTAGGGTGGGCCGGACCAGCCGCCGGCATGTATCACGTGTCATTCTGCGGTCAACCGGCGCTGCAGCGCCGCCAGATCGTGGTCGGGGTCCTGATAATGGCCAGGGATCCAGTTGATAGCCTTCTCGTCCCAGCGGGGAACGACATGCACATGCACATGGGGCACCACCTGGGTGGCACAGGTGCCGTTGTTCTGCAGCAGGTTGAAGCCGTCGCAGGGGAGCTTGGCGAGCAACAGCGCGGCGACACGCTGAACC
>MWEJ01000359.1 GCA_002071025.1 Verrucomicrobia bacterium ADurb.Bin070
GCGCCCGTTCATGCCGGGCATGACCACATCCGTGACAAGCAGGTCGATCGGCTTCGCTTGTTCCGCGGCCAAGCGTAAAGCGGCCTCCGGAGACTCCGCCGACAGGACCGTGTAGCCGATCTGTTCAAGAAAGAGGCGCATGGACTCGCGGATAGCGTGTTCATCTTCAACCAGCAGAATCGTCTCCGAGCCGCCGATACGTATTGTGTCTGGGACAGGTGCCTGCGGCGCTTCCAAGGCCTCCGGGCTGACGGGCAGGTACACACGGAACGTGCTGCCTTTGCCAAGTTCGCTGTAAACATTGATGAAGCCGTTGTTCTGCTTGACGATGCCGTAGACGGTGGCCAAGCCGAGTCCGGTCCCCTCGCCGACTTTCTTTTTCGTGTAGAAGGGTTCAAAAATATGCGACAAAGTCTCTTGATCCATGCCGCAACCGTCATCGCTAACGGCAAGCACGGCATAATCGCCGGGCAGGGTCTCGGCGTGCTGTTTGCAGTAGTCGTCCGTGACGGACACAGGGGCGGTCTCGATGGTGATACGGCCGGTGCCGTTGATCGCATCCCGCGCGTTGACGCACAGGTTGGCAAGAATCTGGTCGATCTGGCTCGGATCGATTTTAATCGGGTGCAATTCGTCCGCAGGGAACCAGGCGACGTCAATGTCCTCGCCGATCAGACGCGGCAGCATGGTGAGCATATTGGCGACCGCGTCATTCAGGCTGATCACCTTCGGCGCGACGGTCTGCTTGCGGGCGAAGGCCAGCAGTTGGCGCGTCAGGTTGGCCGAACGTTTCACCTCTTTCAAGACGGCGTCGAGCAACTCAAGGGCGGGCGGGTTGTCCGTGACGAGGTCCCGGCAGAGTTCCGTGTACCCCATGATGCCCATCAGCAGGTTGTTGAAGTCATGGGCCACGCCGCCGGCCAGCCTGCCGACCGAGTCGAGCTTTTGCATCTGCAGGAGTTGGGCTTGGAGAGCTTCGTGTTTCGCCTCTTCCTCCCGGCGTTCGCTGATGTCTCGCGTGGTGCCTTGCAGCAGAACGGGACGGCCCGCTCGTCAAAGATGACCCTGCCATGTACCTCGATAGGCACGCTCGAGTCGTCCCGGCGCAAGATGCACGATTCCAGGATAACGTCCGAGTTCTCAGGCCCTTTGGTGATTTCTTGCGCGATAATCTTCATGAGGTCATTCAGATGCGCCTCGTCAAAATGTTTCGAAAGGTGTGTCCCGACGAACGCATCCGGGGCGTAGCCGGTCAACCGCTCGGTCGCGGGGTTTGCGTAGGTGAAAATCAGGTCCGTGTCCATCGCCCAGATCATGTCGAGCGTCTGTTCGGCAAGCAGGCGGTGCGTCTTCTCGCTCTCGGCCAGCGCGTCAACCACCTGGCGCAGATCGGCGGTTCGTGCGGCGACCTGCCGCCGCAGGTTCCACGACCAGACGAGCGCCAGCAGCGCAATCAGCAACAGGGGCACGGCAACATAAGCCACATATTTCAGCGCCTTGATCCAGCCGATGGGCTCCGGCTCATACGCGCCGAACCAGCGGTCATAAATCTTCTGATACTCGCCGCTGGCTTTGATCGCGGACAGCCCCTCGCTGATTTTTGACAGGAGCGCCTGTCGGCCCTTGGCCACGGCATATCCGTAATCCGCGGAGTAAAAGGCTTGTTCGCTGTACACCAGGTTGGTCCAGCCATGCTTGTGCATAAAGTGCAACGCGCACGCCCGCGCGGCTATCCCGCACAGGTGCCGACCTTCTGCGACCTCGCGCAGGACATCTTCCTGCGTCGGCACGGTTGTCACGTTGGCCTGGATCCCGCGCGTGCGCAGTTCTTCCAAAATCGTGTCTCCGGCTTGGACCGCCAGATCGAGGCCGGCCAACGCCTCGAAGGTCTCAGGCAAGGGACCTGTGCCCTTGCGCATGACGCTGACGCCATTCACGACCATGTACCGGGGGCTGAAATCCAGAAACCGGGCACGTTCCTGCGAGTAGAACATGCCCTGGATCGCGTCGATTTCGCCTTTTCTCAGGGCCTCGACGGAGTCCGGCCAGTTGCCGAGCTGGATGCGGACGTCCAGGCCGACTTCGCGCGCGATGGCGCGGGTCAGGTCCACGTCAAAGCCGCACGGGCGGCCGCGTTCGTCGAGATATTTGAACGGCGGGAAATGACGTCCGCCGCCGATGATGAGGGCGCGGTCGGAGGGAAGCTCCATCGATGCGAACCACAGGGCGTGCAGACGTCGGTAGGCCCCGTCGGCAATGGCCAGAGAAAGGCCTTCGTTCAGCAGCGCCAAGGTCGCGTGGTCGCCCTTCCGCACCGCGAAGCAGAACTGCTGGGAAAAGCCGGGGATGGGCGGGTTCAGGATCTTCAGGTTCTTCAAACGGGTTTCTTGAAGAATGCGCCGGGCGACGAGGTTTTGGACCACCACCGCGTCACATCCGTGAGTGGCTAACAGTCTGAAAGCGTCGGAGAAGGTCGGCGTCGTGATTAGGACAACGCCATAATCCCCCCGCCGCAGGAACTCCTCCGTGTTGTCGCCCCGCATCACGCCGACGCGCTTGCCGCGCAGGTCGCCAAAACCTTTGATTTCGGAGTTGTCCTGACGAACCACAATGGCGCCGTGAAGGGTCAGATAGGGGACCGTGAAATCAAACGCCGCCTCGCGCTCCGGCGTGCGCCCGACCAGCGGCAGGGCGTGGATCTCGCCGCGTTCCAGCCGGCCGCGCACCTCTGCCCAGGTGCCGGTGCAGAACTCGACCGTGCGCCCCATTTTTTCCAGCGCCTCGCGCATGAGCGCCACCGAGAAGCCGTCGGCCCGCCCGTCCTCCTGCACGAGGCAGAACGGCGGGTAATTGATTTCGCAGCCAGAAAGGAAATGGTCGGGCGGGTTCGCCTGCGCCCACAAGGCACATAAAGCCGCAGCGAGGGCGGCAAGACGGCGCGTCGGGTTCGCTCTCCGTTCCCGGCCAGCATAAGATGTTACAGGCGTACCCATCCAAGCGTCACGCTCCACATGTTTCCACACACATCGCTCTTTACGAGCATGAAAATAGCAAGCCTACCCGTATCAGGCAACATCAGAAAACGTGCGCGAGGATGAGGCCGAGGGTCAGGAGTACGCCGAAAACGAAATGGATGCCGGCGGAGCGTACCTCCAGTGAACGGGTTTCGCCGCGCAGGCAGTCACGCGCCACGGCAACGCTCAGCGGGAACGCCAGTAGCGGCAACAGTGTCCAGAGCGGCAACTGTCGCGCCGTCACGCAGCGGGCGAGCAGCAGATAGGGCAACGTGTGCAGCGTGACAAACAGCCACCGTGCGCCGCGCGGTCCGATCAGCAGTGATGACGTGAGGATCCCCGCGTGGCGGTCGCCGACCACATCGCGCAGGTCGTTGCCGTGCAGGATGGCGCCGACCAGGCATGCGACCGGCAGCGAGACCCATACGGCGGCGGGGGAGAGCGCTCGGGCCTGCGCGAAGTGGCTGGCCATGACCATCAGGATGCCCATGACGACCATCACCAGCGGCAGGCCGAGCCCGGCGTATTTCAGTCGCAGCCCGGTCGTGTAAAATCCCGCTCCGGCCACGCCGGCCGCGGCGAAGAGCAGCAGGTGCACATCGCTGAGCGCAACCGCGGCCAAACCGGCGGCCGCACCGAGCGCCAGCACCGTCAAGCCCGCGCGCAACACCGAGCGCGGCCGTAGCGCACCGTTCACGAGTTGCGGCGCGGTAGGCGGCCGGTGCGCCGTGTCCACGCCCGAACGGTGGTCGCCGTAGGTGTTC
>MWEJ01000360.1 GCA_002071025.1 Verrucomicrobia bacterium ADurb.Bin070
GCTGAAAAGGCCGCCCGCTCGCATCTCGTGGTTCACAACGATGCCGATGCCGAGGCATTGGCGAGGGAGGCGGAACAAGTCTACCGCTTCCTGACGGAGAAAGCCGATGAGTACAGAAAACGAGTCACCTGAGCAGAACACACCGCCGGCGCAGCCCGCGAACCGTGAGGCAGGCGGCGATGCGCCGCGTTCGAAATGGGCGCGTTTCGCCTCGCGCCCGCCGATCAGTCCGGTGGCTCGTCCCTCCGGCGGCGGCGAACGCAATAAACGTCGCGATAACCGCGGCGGGCACAACAACCGCCCGCGCCCGCAAAAACATCATAACCGCGGCGGTGCACCGCATGGCGGGGGCAATTCGCAGAAACTGCCGCTCGGTCTGCCTGCGGATTACGACCAGCCGGATATGCCGCCGCGGGCCGCGGCGCCTGCTCCAGAGTCGGGCGGACAGCGTCCGGCGGCGCAGGAGGGCGGCGCTCAGCCTCCGCTCACACGCGGCCCCATTGTCGAGGTCTATCAGCCGCCTGTCCCGGAAAATCTGCCTGACCTGCACCTGACCGATCTGCAGAAAAAAGAGGTCGCCGACCTGCTGGAGCTGCTGCCCAACGTGAACGCCGAAGATGCGAGTTCACTGCGCAAGCACGAGATCATCTTTGAGATCATCCGCAGCTACTTGCGCCGCGGCGGCACCGTGATCACCAGCGGTGTGTTGGAGATCCTGCCGGACGGGTACGGCTTCCTGCGGTCGCCCAAGAGCAACTACCTGCAGTGCCCGGAGGATGTCTACGCCTCGCCGTCGCAGGTGCGGCGCTTCGCGCTGCGCACCGGCGATTACGTGGAAGGCCCGGTCAGGGATCCGAAAGAGAAGGAGCGCTTCTTCGCCCTCGGCCGCGTCGATACCGTGAACGGCAAGCCGGCGGCCGAAGCGCGGCGCACGGTTCATTTCGAGAATCTCACGCCGCTCTTCCCGGACCGGCGCATCCGTCTCGAGACCGCTGACACTGAGATCTCCATGCGCGTGATGGACATCTTCACGCCGATCGGCTTCGGTCAGCGAGGCTTGATCGTCGCGCCGCCGCGAACCGGCAAGACGGTGCTGCTGCAGAAAGTCGCCAACGCGATCTCAGCCAACCACCCGGAGGCCGTTCTGATCATTCTGCTGATCGACGAGCGCCCGGAGGAGGTGACCGACATGCAGCGCAACACCAAGGCGCAAGTGCTGAGTTCTACCTTCGATGAGGCGCCTGAGCGCCATGTGCAGGTGGCTGAAATGGTCATCGAGGTCGCCAAACGCCAGGTCGAAAACGGCAAGGATGTGGTGATCTTGCTGGATAGTATCACGCGTCTGGCGCGCGCCTACAATACGGTGCAGCCCCACAGCGGCAAGATCCTGTCCGGCGGTGTCGACGCCAACGCGCTGCACAAGCCGAAGCGCTTCTTCGGCGCGGCCCGCAACATCGAAAAGGGAGGGAGCCTCACGATCATCGCGACCGCCTTGATCGATACCGGCAGCCGCATGGATGAGGTCATCTTTGAAGAGTTCAAGGGCACGGGCAACATGGAGCTGAACCTGGACCGTCAGCTCGTGGACAAGCGCATCTTCCCTGCCATCAACATCGAGAAATCCGGCACCCGCAAAGAAGAGCTGCTGCTCTATCCGGAAGAGTTGAGCCGGACTTGGATCCTGCGCCGCGCACTCAACGGGGTGCCGTCGGTCGAGGCGATGGAGATGATCGTCAAGCGTCTGAAGAACACCAAGAGCAATGCTGAGTTTCTGGTCAGCATCAAGGATGCGTGACGCACGGCGTGGGACGTAATCGGTCGGAGGCAGGGGGCATGCGGGCCGAGCGCGTGTTTTGAGCTGTGCAAAGTCGGGAGCGCGGGCGTCCCCGCCCGCACTGTGAAAGGCCGCGCGCGATTCAGATGCGCGGTTCGTCTCTCAATGAATGAGCGCTCAGACTTTTGCGCGAAACGTTGTTGCGGGCGGGGACGCCCGCGCTCCGGTTCGCCCGCTGTCCTGTTCACCAGAAACGCATGATCGTCGGGCACCCCTGACACCTGCCGGTTGCCCGACTGCGCGGCACTATTTTTTTGCGTGAATTCGGAATGAAGGCGTGTTACGCTGTCTAACCTTTTTTTGGTGGCGAAAGAAGCGAAAGAAGCGAAAGGTTTTTTAATCGCATGAAAGTGGATACCCAGAATATCGGTCCCTGTAAAGTCAAAGTGATCGTGAAGGCCGAGGCGGATGAGACCCGCAAAGAATACGGCGAGGTCATGAAAGCCTTCCTGCGCGAAGGACGCGTGCCCGGTTTCCGTCCCGGCAAGGCGCCGCGCGAGATCATCAAGCGCGCGTTCCACAAAGAGATCACCGAAGAGGTCCAGGGACGGCTCTTCCGCACCCTCTACAAGACCGCATTGGAACAGGCCGGCGTCAAGATGGTGGCGCTGCTCGATGTCAACGACATGCTTTTCTCGCCCGAGACCGGCATCACCTTTACCATGACCGTTGATACTGAGCCGGAGTTTGATCTGCCGAAGTACAAGAAAATCCCGGTCTCTTTCGATGAGCCGGCCGTCACGGAAGAGCAGGTCGACGAGCAGATCGACCGGCTGCGCAAAGCCTTTGCCAAGTTTGAGGAGGCGTCCCCCGAGTACGTGATCGCGGGCGGCGACCTGGTCAGCATCGATTTCAACGGCCTCGTGGACGGGCAGCCGGTCCACGCGCTGGATGAGGCGGCCAAGCCGATCTCCGAAGGCACCGGATTCTGGGTGCAGATCGAGGACGGGCGCTTTATCCCGGAAGTCCTTAACGCGCTCGTCGGCATGAAAGCCGGCGACACCCAAGAGGTCAAATTCAAATTCGCCAAAGATCATCCCATCGATGCGCTGCGCGGCAAGAAGGCCGTGTACACCGTGACGGTCAAATCCGTACGCATGCGCCTGCCGACGCAGGACGCCGAGCTGCTGGCGCAGGTCAAGCTCGAGTCCCTGGATCAACTGCGTGATCACACCCGCGCGCGCATGCTGGAGTCTGCGGTGCAGGCAGAGAAACATCGCCGCGAACAGACGGTGATCGAATTCCTGCTCAAGAAGGCCGACTTCGACCTGCCCGAGTCGCGGGTCGCGGAGGAGATCAACAACACGCTCGACCGCATGATGAATGAGGCGCAGTACCGCGGCCTGACGCGCGAGGATCTGGAGAAGAACCGCGAGGCGATCATCGAGAACGCCTCCGTCACCGCCAAGCGTCAGTTGCGCCTGCGCTATCTGCTCGGCCGCATCGCGGAGCAGGAAGGCATCACCGTCAGCGACGCCGAGGTCGACGCCAAGATCCAGTCGCTGGCCGACGAGTACCGCTCCACCTCCGCGCAGATTCGCGCCCAGATCGAGAAGAACGAGCGCATGGGCCAGTTGCGTGCCCAGCTCCGTGACGAGAAGACCATGCAGAGCCTGCTGGACGAAGCCAAGAAATAAGTGAGACCCACCATGATTCACCCCCAAGACAACATGCTCGTTCCGATCGTGGTCGAGCAGACCGGCCGCGGCGAGCGCGCGTACGACATCTATTCGCGGCTGTTGCAGGACCGCATCGTGTTCATCGGCACAGGGATCAACGACGAGGTCAGCAACCTGATCATCGCCCAGTTGCTCTTCCTGCAGTCGCAGGATGCTACCAAGGACATCTCGGTCTATATCAACTCGCCCGGCGGCTCGGTGACCGCCGGCCTCGCCATCTACGACACCATGCAGTTCATCACCTGCGACGTC
>MWEJ01000361.1 GCA_002071025.1 Verrucomicrobia bacterium ADurb.Bin070
CGCTTCGCGCGTGACCGCATACGCGTTGGCGAAGGCGCGGATCATGTCGGCGGACGAGGCGTCGATCGGCGTGTAGTAATGGTATTGTTCCAACGCGCACGGCATTTGCCAGTTGGCCGAGTCGAGATGGGTCAGCGGTTGCCTCCAAACCGTGAATTGGTCTTCGCACCAGGACAACAACTCGCGCGCCTGAGGCAGGAGCGCCGGTTCTGTGGCCGACCGCACGAACAGATAACTGGAAAACTCGGCAGGTTTGCCTTTCTCAAGATTCTCGTAGGGCGGGGTGGGCTGCATGTCTTCGAACTGGCCTTCCCAGTTGTACGTGGCGAACGGTCCGTGCGTCACATATTGGCGTGTCGCGGCGGCGCAGGCCGAATACGCGGGATCACCCGTGAGCTGCGCGGCGCGCTGGAAAAGCGCCTCGAAATAACCTTCCGGAATGACCACATTCGCGCTGACAGGCAAGCCGTTTGACTCCCAGATCTTCAGGTGCCACGAGCCTCCGGGCAACTGGAGTGCGCGGAGCGTTTGCGCGATGTTCAAGGCTGCGGTGCGATATTTCTCATCCTGCGTGGCGTCGTAGAGAAGAAGGTAAGACAGGGCGGTTTCGGGCGGATAGATCATCATGTTCTGGCCCTTGTACGTGGCGGCGGTGCGCTTGCTGCCCCAATAGGTCGGCGGCAGATGGGCGAGCGGCGCACCGGCCGGCTGGCTGTTAGTGATCAGCCAGTCCGCCGACGCCCGCGCGATGGCCAGTGCGTTCGTACGCGCCTGTGCGTGCTCTGTCAGCGATGCATGCGCGACCATGGCTTCGATCAGCGCCCCGATGATTTTGGCCGGGTAACAGTACAGCTCGTAGTCATCGGCGGGCGTGCCGGCGGTCAGCCAGTTCTGCACGTGCGGCAGGTTATAAACGCCGGAATAACACAGTTTGGCGGCCTCGCGGTAGGGGCGGGTGCCCGGCTCGTAAGGTCCGCTGAAGCCGGCGGCTCGGTAGAAGGAACGCGTCTGTTCGCCAGCGAGAGTGTTGCCCGCCGCGTCCAGCGGGGTGACCGTCAGATCCACGTAACCGACCGGCAGGGCGGCCCAGATGTTTGTCAGCGGGCGCCACGGCGCGTCGGCCGTGAAGACAGAGGCGGTGCCGCTGGCACGGTGCCGCGCGGTGAAGCGGTAGGTTGCGGCATTGTTTGTGGCCGTGAACGCGAAAGACGGCGGGTGTATGAACCGCCGCGCGTTGGCGTTCCAGAACGGCGCGCCGCCGGGCTCGCCGGGCCGCAGGGGCAGAAGGCTCAGCGACGCCGCAGCCGCGTTGAGCGTCTGCCAGTAAGCGGTCGATGCCGCGCCGTCATCAAAGGGCCAATACTGCACCAGCGTGCCCGCCGCGACCGGCACGGCCGCGCCAATCGCCGCAAGCACGATAGCGAGTCCTTTATTCCTTTTGGTGGTCAGTGTCGTTCCATTCTGCATTCGTGCGCAACTTACCTAACGCGGGCGAAGCCCGCAACCCCATTCAATCTCACACAAAGGCACGAAGGCCACAAAGGGCTCTTTCACGACACACAATTTCTCTTCGTGCCCTTTGTGCCTTCGTGTGAGAAACAACTTTTTTTTGTTGTGCTTATCGAGCTGCAAGGCACTAACGCACCGTGATCATCGTTCCCCGCGGGAAGAGGGTGTCGATGCTGTTCTGCGACAGCCAGGCGATCTCCCCGGCCGTGAGGGCCGTGTTCCACATCGCCACTTCGTCGATCAGCCCTTCAAAAGAGGAACTCGAGTTGGATTTACCGATGAGCCACGGTTCTGTACAATTGATGTCGTGCGGCCGCAGGCCTTTGTCTACATTCGCCAACACCGCCGTCATGACGCCGTCCACAAACAAAACCGGACTTTTGTCGCCGGCCGGACGGACGAGGGCGGCATGGTGCCACTCGCCGTCGGCATAGTCGGCGCGGGATGAGACTTCCCACCGGTCATTGCTGGTTTGCGTTCCAATCAGAAAGGTGTGCAAGTTACCCCCCGTGCCGGGATTCCCGGCCAGGCTGCCGCCCATCATAAGACTCATCTGCGTGTAAGGGGAGCCCGGTTTCCGTTTAGCGACCAGTCCACTATAGCGGTCGCCGACCGAAGTCTTGAACCAGAGCGACATCGTCCAGGCGTTCGTGCCCGGCCGCAGGGCGGGATCGTCGTTGACCGTCACGTACGAACTGTCGCCGTCAAGCTGCAGCGCGTAGTTGCCAGCAAAGCTGAACGGCGTGTTTCCGGCGCCGCTGACAAAAGCCGTGTTTCCTACGAGGCTGCCGTGATGTACACCGCATGCGTCTCTGGCGTTGTTGTTCATGCGATACGCCACCAGCGGCAGGGCGGGTTCTTTCGGTGCCATGGACGCAAGGCTGTTTTGCGCCAGCCAGGCGACCTGCTCGCTGGAAAGGGCCGAGTCCCACATGGCGACCTCGTCGATCAGCCCTTCAAAATACGAGCCGTTGCCCACGTCGCCGATATACCACGGCTCGGTGCAGTTGATGTCGTGCGGCCGGGTCCCGGCATCATGATTCACGAAAATGGCCGTTGCAATCCCATCGATATACAAGACGGGGCTCCAATTCCCGTCTCTCCTGACCAATGCGACATGGTGCCACTTGCCGTCGGCATATTCGCGGTTGGAGTGGACTTCCCAGCGCGGAGCCTCCGTGCCGATCACAAAGGTGTGGATTTTCTGTCCGTTGCCGGTGTTCCCTGTACCTGCCCCCGCCATCCACAACCCCATCTGGGTATACGGAGGGACGGGTTTACGTTTTCCGATCAGCGCGGCAGTCTGGTTTGTGTTTGAGGTCTTGAACCAGAGCGACAATGTCCAAGCCTGGGTTCCCGGCCGCAGCGCGGTCGTGTCGGCGATCGAGACCCTGTCGCCGTCGCCGTCAAGCTGAAGGGCCTTGTTGCCGGCGTATGCGAAAGGCGTGTCGCCGCTACCGTCAGTGAATGTCGCGTCACCGGCCGCAGTGCCGTGGTAGTTCCCGCTCGCGTCCATCACATCCCCGTCCATGCGATACGAGGCTAGGGGCGGCCCGGGTTGGACAATGTTGCCCTGCGGGGTGATCGCCAGCGGCGACACGCCGGAAGAAAGCTGCCGCACCCGTTCAGCGGTCAAAGCCCCGTCCCAGACCGCAAAATCGTCCATTTTGCCGTCATACGCCTTGCCGTAGCTGTTGAGATATCTGGCGCCGATGCCGAGGCTCATCGTCTGCCCTGAAGGCTCACGGTCAAACTCGAAAATATGGTCCATGCCGCCCGCAGGGTTGCCGTTGTAATAGGTCACGACTTGATTGTTTTGCCAGACAAAGCAGAGGTGCTGCCACTCATTCGTCGTGTAGCGTCCGAAAGGCAACACCGGAACCCAGCTATATGCGTTATGAAACCCGCAGAGCGCCCATCCGAACCCGTCGTTGCGCAGACTGATCGCCCCCAGCGGATGAGGAGGTGTGGATATGGACCGGAGCTGCCCCCACAGCCGCATGTCCTGGGTCAGTGAAGCCGGTTTGAGCCAGACAGATATTGTAGCGCTCTTGGCTCTTCCGTCTGCGGCTATCCCGATATAGCCTCCGTTCACATACTGCGCTCCGTTCGTGCCGAAAGCGAGAGATCCTGTCGAGTGCGTCAACGCCGCAGGGACGTCGGAGTCCCATCCGTCGCTGATGTTGACCAGCGTGCCTGCATTGCCGCCCGGCACGGCATTCGTCGCGGTTGTTCCGGCCCCGTCGTCCAG
>MWEJ01000362.1 GCA_002071025.1 Verrucomicrobia bacterium ADurb.Bin070
CACGTCGGTCACCCGGATCGCGCGCGCCTGCCCGAGCCACTTCTCGGCCTGCCCGAACATCGCGTTGAACGCGAAGCGGAGTTGTGTGGCGGTCGACTGTTCGACGCCGGTCTCTTTGAGGATCCGGAGCGCGGCGTTCGGCAGCGCCGTCGGCCCGCCGGGGGCCCCGGCCGCGGGCATCACTTCAGGATCGAGGATCTCGGCAGCCTGACTCATACCCGGCTCCTTTCCAAAGCGCACCCGTAATCGAAGATCAGGAGCGCGTCCGCGTTCGCCAATGTGACAACCTCGGCGGGGAAACGGCGCTGCGCCTCGGCCTTGAGCTTGTGCTTGTCGCCGGCAACCTTGCCGACGCCCAGCCAGCCCTGCCACTTTTGCGGCGTGACCTCGATCACGCGCCAGCCCGTCGCCATGAGCGCGCCGACCAGAACGCCGCGGCCGTGCCCGAAGTTGAACATCGCGCTGCCCGGGGCCGACTTGCCCTTGATGAAGCCGCCCACCTTCTCCAAATAGCACACCCGTTTCTCGCCGGCCGCGCAAGAGGCAGTGGCGCTGCGAATCAACTCGACGCAATCGCCCTCCGTCGGCGGCATCCGGTGAACGCACAAGACGTCATAGCCGCTCCACACAACAGCCCCGTTCTTTCCGGGGTCAATGCCCATGATCATCAGACACCTACTTTCCGTAGCGCTTCATGAGCTTGCCGCCCACCTTGAGCGGCAGCCCCGGAGCCCACGCCAGAGGCTCCGTCATGATTGAAGAAATCTTTGCCAGGTCCGCCGCGGCCGTCGCCTCCGGCACCTCGAACACCAGCTCGTCATGGACCGTCATGACCGGGCTGTAACCGGCCTTGAGGCACCGCAGCCACGCCGACGCCATCACGTCGCGCGACGCGCCGGACACGAGGTTCTCCGCGAGGATGCCGCCGTGCAGCGGGCAGCGCTCCCCGGCGACCACAGCCGTCATGCCCTTGCCGTACCCGCCCTCCAGCACCTTGAGGTCCCGGTAGAAGAGATAGCGCCCGCAGCGGGAGTCGTACGACGTGCAGGGCAGCGGCAGCACGTGGTCCCTGCCCGCCTCCCAGGACTTGTACGCCTCATCCTCCAGACGCTCCCACACGCCCACCACCAGCGGGTTGCTCGCCCGGTAGTCGTTGACCGCGCGCTTCGCCTCATCGAAACTCAGCTCCAGCTTCGCCATCACCTTCGCCACGCGGACGAACGTCCCGGCCCCGCACCGGTAGCCCAGCCCCAGCACGCGAGCCTTCGCGTACTGCCGGAGCGTGCTGCCCGTCCGCACGCAGTACTCCTCAAGGCTCTCTTCCGCTTGAGCGTTGAGCGTTGAACGTTGCGCTTTGAGCGTTCCCCCGAGCTGTCCATTGCCGATTGCCGATTGCCGATTGTCTCCACTCTGATCTTTGCCCTCTGACCTCTGATCTCTGCCTTCCGGCAGCCACCCCATCGTGGCGCGCGCATGGACCTCGTACATATCCATCTCGGGATGATCGATCAGGATCTGCATCGTCTTCACGTCACCGGCCACCCACAACAGCATGCGGGCCTCGATCTGCGAATAGTCGCAAACGGCCAGCGTGAACCCGGGCGGAGCGACGATCACCTTCCGCACGTCGAAACCCTCGACCTCCCTGCGGTTGAAGTTCTGCATGTTCAGCCCGCCGCTGCCGGACCACCGCCCTGTCGTCGCGCCGAAGTACCTGAGCTCGTACACCATGCGCCCGTCCGCCGGTGACCGCCGGGACTGCATGCTCTCCAGCACCTTCTTGAGGCGGTTTGCCCGGCGAAGGCGCGACATATTGAGCGCCCAGCCCGCGCAGCGCTTCCCCGCGTGCATCTTCAGCCACTCGGCATAGTTCTCATCCCCGGCCGCCAGCGATGCGGGAGGCCTCACCCCGAGGTCCGCGCAAGCCTGCCGGAACTTCGGGTCCGATAGCGCAGGCTCCCAGGGAATCGCCTTGCGGCACTCCCCGACAACGCGGCCCAGCCCGGCGATCGCGTTCGCAACCGTCCCCCAGTCCACGCGCACGCCGCGCCGCGCCATCGCGCAGGTCGCTTCGAACAGCGCCCGCTCGTGAAGCGGCCAGCGCCAGCCGATCTCTTGCCAGAGCTTGAGGCACAGCACGGCGTCGTTGGAGACATACGCCGCCTCTTCTTCCGTCATGCCGCACGAGGCGAACAGGTCGCCGTCATCCTTCCGCCCGCGCAGCGAGCGCCGCACGCCCTTGTCCACCTCGATCCCCAATACCTCTTTGCAGGCCCCCTTGAGGTCGCGCGGGTATTGCAGGTACGCGCAGGCCGCGGCGCTGTCGTGCCACGCGGAAGGTCCGGCCCCGGAGGGAATGACCCCGTCCGCCTGCAGGCGTTCGAACACGCCGCGGTCGAACTCCCGGTGGTGGCTCACCCACTCGCGGCCGGCGATCCGCTCCCAGGGAAATTTGGTCGGCTCGCAGGAGCAGACGGACGAGCCGTCCGACACCGCAACGGCCCACGCCGAGAACCGAGGATCGTTGACGTAAGGGTAGAGCCCCATGGACTTGACCGAGTACGTCCCTGTGTAAAACGTCTCGAAATCCACGCCGACCGCCGCTCCCGGCGCGGGCCGAAACTCCCCCGGACTCACGATCTTGACCTTCGGTGTCATTTTTCCCGCCCCTCACAGTTGAACGTTCACTGCACCGCGCAAGGCCGGCCGCGCGACCGCCGCACCGTTCCCGGGAACGCCTCGCGCTTTTCACGGCGCACCGCCTTCAGTTCCTCAGCGTGCGCCTTGAACTCCGGGCTCTCCAGATACGTCAGCACCTCGCTCACCCGGAAGCGCCGGCGGCCGCCTAGCTCATGCCCCGGCACCTTCCAGCGCCACAGGCTGATCGCGCTCACCCCGAGCATTTTGACCAGCTCGCGCTGCGTCACGAATCGCTCCGGCAGCGTGTTCTTCTTCTCGCCGCCGCCGACGCTGTCCTCGCCGCGCAGCACGCGCAGCGCGGCCGACTTCCGGTCCGGCGTCGCCGCCAGCACCGCCGCCAACAGATCGCTTGTCACATCCGCCATGTTCTTACCCTCCGGGTGGCACGGGCGTCCCCGCCCGTGCTCTCCAATTCCTAAAGCCTACAGCCTATAGCCTACAGCCCCTCTCTCAGCTTCTCGGATCATAGTTCTTCACGTAACGCCACAGGCTCGCCAGCAGCCTGAACGCCGCCCAGTCCCGCGACAGGTCGCCGTGCTGCACCGCCTCCACGCGCCCCGGCTCGGTCGTAGACACGAACACGTTGATCGCGCGGACTCGCCCGATGTACGCATCACCGTACTCCGTCGCCGCGTAGGCCGCGAGCTGGAGCCGATGCTCGTCGTAAGCCTCGACCTTCTCCCCCGACCTGGTCCTCTTGGTCTTGTAGTCCAGGATGCCCGGCGCGCCGTCAGGCCACGTGAAGAACAGGTCAGCCGTTCCGGCGAAACCGTGGCACGCGTTCACCAGCGTCTTTTCACGCGCCGTGACAGCCAGCCCCCTGCCCGCGATCCCGTCCAGCACAGGACGCACATACACGCCCCACCGGGCCTCGTCATACGCGCCGCCGGCGACGGCCGCCTCAAGGGCCGCGTGGACGCTGCTCCCGACATCGGCGGCTTCCTCCACCTGGTCGAAAGCCCCTTCGACAACCCGGCGGACCCAGTACTCCTCCGACTCCGTCTCAGCCTTGGGCATGCGCATGGCGGCCTGCGCCACCTGCTTC
>MWEJ01000363.1 GCA_002071025.1 Verrucomicrobia bacterium ADurb.Bin070
GAACGCGCCCGACTTGCTGATCCTCGACGAGCCGACATCGGGACTCGATCCGATCGGCAGCCGCGAAGTGAAGGATCTGGTCCGCGCGCTGGCCCAAGGCGGCGTGTCGGTGCTGATGACCTCGCACCTGCTGGCGGATGTCGAGGATGTCTGCGACCGCGTGGCGATCCTTGAACGCGGCGCACTGCGCGCAGAGGGCATGATCGCCGACCTGCTGCGCCAGCCGGATGCGGTGCGTTTTGAGGTGGAGGGCTTGGACGAGCCGGCCGCTGCGGCGGTGCGAGCCGAGCTGGAGGCGCATACGGGGCGGCGCGTGCGGCAGGAGTATCCGGCGATGAGCCTCGAGCGCTACTTTCTCCAGGTGGTGGCACAAGACGGACGGCAGCGCACGTTCGCCTTGGCTCCGTTCCTCGGCACGGCACCCGCCGACACGGAACGCCTAACCCCCAACTCCCAACTCCCAACTCCTAATTCCTAACTTTTTCTTGATGATACGCATGGCGAATGACGCACAGAACGGACTCGCGGCAACTGCGCGCCGCATCGGCGGCGTGGCCGTGCTTGCCGTGCGGGCCGCGTTGCGGACGCGAACAGTCGGTGCGCTGCTCGCGCTGCTGGCGGCCTGCGTGCTGGTGCTGCCCGGCGTTGTAAAGGGTGACGGCACGCCGGAGGGCGAACTGCATATCCTGCTCACCTACACGCTGGGCTTTGCTTTCGGCATTCTCTGCCTGGCGACGCTCTGGGCGGCCTGCGCCCTTTTTGCGGCGGAGATCGACAGCGCCCGCATGCAGCTTTCGGCCGTCAAGCCGGTGCGCGCGGCCGAATTCTGGGCCGGCAAATGGCTGGCCTTGCTGGCGCTCAACGGGGTGGCTCTGCTGGCCGTCTACGCCGGCGTCTATGCGCAGGTGCGCTGGCGCATGCATCGCGACGGGTGGGAGGCGGTCGAACAACCGGTCAGCCGGCGTGTGGCGCATCCGCTGCTGCCCACCCCGCGCCAGGAGGCGCGCGAGACCCTTGACGAGCTGCGTGCGCGCAACGAGTTACCGCACGGTTACAGCGAGCGAACTATCCTGCGCGTACTGGAGGAAAAGGCGCATGAGAAGTACACCGAGATTCCCCCGGGACGGCAGCAGGCGTGGCGTTTCCGCCTGTCTCGCCCGCTGCGCACCAGCGAGACGGTCACTGTGCGTCTGCGCTTCGAGACCGAATACAACACGCGGGCGCAGGTGACCGGCATCTGCCGGCTGGGCTGCGTCGAGACGGCGCGTGCGGTGGAAGTGCCGCTGGACGATTTCACGCTGAAGGAGATCGAGTTCGCCGTGGACGCGCGGGCGTTCGGCCAAGCGCCGGATGCCGGATTGCGCACCTTTGAATTGAGCTTCGAACACACCGGCGACGCCAAGCACGCGCCGGGCCTCCTGCTGCGCTTCCGCAAGGATGTGGCGCTGCTGACGCCGGGGGGCAGTTTTTGGATGAACCTGCTGCGCGCGGCGGCGGTGCATGGGAGTGTGCTGGCGCTGCTGGCGGCCTTCGGCTTGACGCTGAGCGTCTGCTTCTCGCTGCCGGTGGCTGCCTTTGTGGCGACCGTGCTGCTGGTGCTTACGATGGTGGGGAATTCTGTGGTACAGGTGGTGTCGGAAGAGGATGCAAAAAAATGGAGCAACCGCGCGGGCGTACTGGTGTCGCGCACAGTGCATGGCGCCACGCGCCACGCCCTGCAGGCTGAGCCGCTGGCGGCCTTGACAAACGGCGAACGGCTCGATGCCGGCATGCTGCGCGCGTCGGTGGGCTGGAATGCCCTGCTGCTCCCGCTGCTGCTGGCGGCGGCGGGCTGCGCGGTGTTGCGGCGGCGTGAGTTAGCGGATGCGGAGTGATGCGCACACGGCGAAGGAACGACACATGAGCAAGACAACACGCAGACGCTTTCTCGAAACGGCCCTCGCAGGGGCGGCGATGGCGGGCGGCTGCCGCAGTCCTGCGGGACGAGGCGGTGCGGCGCGGCGGCGCTCTGCCGGCAGTCGGCTGAATGTCGCCGTGCTCGGCGCAGCAGGGCGCGGCGAAGCGTGCTGGCGCGCGGTCTGCGCGTCAGGCGACCGGCTGGCGGCGCTGTGCGATGTGGACGAACGCGCACTGCTCGCGGCGCGCGACGCGGTTGCCGACACGCAGCCGGGCCTGGCGCTTTACAAAGATTTTCGCGTGCTGTTCGAAACTGAGCGCGGGCTCGATGCAGTGCTGATCGCCACGCCAGACCACGGGCACGCCCTGCAGGCGGCCTGGGCGATGGCGCAAGGGTGCCATGTGTTTATCGAGCCGCCTCTGGCCCGCACGCTCGCCGAGACCGAGACGCTCGCGCGGGATGCGCGACGTCACGGCGTGGCGCTCTGGATGGGTGACGAGGCGGGTGCGCGGCCGGAGTTCCGCCGCGCGGTCACGTTGCTGCGCGCCGGCATCATCGGCGCAGTCACCGAGATACACGCCTGGACCGCGCGGCCGGTATGGCCGCAAGGCGGACGCCGGCCGGAGGGCAGCGATCCGGTGCCGCCCGCGCTGGACTGGGAGCTGTGGCTGTGCGGCGCGCCGCTGCGGCCGTTCAAAGAGCGCGTCTACCACCGCTACAACTGGCGCGGCTGGCACGATTTTGGGACCGGAGCCCTGGGCGACGTGGGCTGTCAGCTTTTGAGCCTGCCGTTCCGTGCGCTGGACGTGCGAGCGCCGCGCATGGTGACAACGGAGGAGGTCGACGGAGCGACAGCCGAAATGTATCCGCGCGCGAGCCATGTGCAAGCGGTTTTTGACGCACCGGCCCGACGTCGGCTGCCGGTCACGCTCTCGTGGTATGATGGCGGCCGGCGGCCGGCGGCGATCCGTCTGCCGGAGGTGGTTCAGTCGCTCGGAACGTTCCCCGGCGGCGGCTGCCTGCTGGTGGGCGAAGACGGCGTGTGGCTGATGGCTGATGAGACGGGAGAACGGCATCGCGTGGCCTTGGC
Source organism: Verrucomicrobia bacterium ADurb.Bin070 (assembly GCA_002071025.1). GTDB lineage: Bacteria > Verrucomicrobiota > Kiritimatiellia > RFP12 > UBA1067 > DUPH01. Next base: position 2,988 of record MWEJ01000363.1, read on the forward strand.
CGGCGAGAAACGGTTGGTGGATGCCGAGAAGCATGAGGCCTGCGCGCTGGCACCGCTGCCGCCGAAAGGCGCGGACACGCACGCCTGTTTTCTCGACGCACTGCGCGCCGGTGCGCCGGAGCCCGCCGACGCTTCCCACATGCGCGCGCTGATGGAGACCGTGCTCACAGGCTGTGTCGCCCAGCGCGTGCCGGGCCGGCTGGCGTGGAACAGCCGCAAGAGGCGGTTTGACGGCAGCGACGAGGCCAACCGCCTGGTCGCGACGGCTGTGCGTGATGGCTGGGGCGGCCCACTGTGAACCGGAAACGTGCCCGACCATGCGTGTCTGATGTACGTCCATGAAAAAACAGAGAGGCGGTGTGCGATGCAGAGGATCAGAAGCGCAACTGTATGTGTAGCCATTATGGCGGCAGGAGGGAGCGTCATGGCATATGAATCGATCTATCCGCGAACGGCGGTCGGCACACTGGAGATCAAGACGCTGCCAGCCCGCACCACGCTGATCGCGTCGGCGCCGGGGGATGCGTTCAAGGACCGCGGCGCAGCGTTCCGGCAGCTTTTCGCGTACATCAACGCGAACAAGGTCGCGATGAGCGTGCCGGTCGAGGCCTCGGCCTCCACCAACGAGATGCTTTTCCTGGTCGGCAGCGACGACAGCGGGCGCGCGCTCGCCTCCGGCAAAGGCGTCACCGTGCGCACGCTGCCGGAGGTGACGGTGGCCAGCATCGGCCTGCGCGGCGGCTACTCGCGCAAGAAT
>MWEJ01000364.1 GCA_002071025.1 Verrucomicrobia bacterium ADurb.Bin070
GTTTTGGCCTTCTGGCCGGATTCCTTCGCGACGGACACCAGGGCGTTGGCGTTGAGGATGCCCAGGGCTTCGCCCGCGCCGGATCCGCGGATGACCAGGTCCTGGCATTTGAAGGCGAACTCTTCGCCGAAAAGCTGACGAATTTCCTGGCCCATGAAGGTCACATTCCGCATCATCTCGCCGGATGCGTAGAACAGGCCGGTGAGCTTGGACGGCTCGATGCGGATTTCGGAAAACTTGGTCTTGGAGGCGGTGAACTCGCCCAGCTCCGAGTTTGTATATACCCGGATTCCGCCGCCGCGCGATCCGTTGACGCGGCTGGTTTCGTCGATGCCGTAAATGGTGACGAACTGCGTGCCGGGATTGAGCGTCCTGGCCGCGGTGCGGGGCAGGATCTCGGAGTTGTTGAAGCCGTTGGTCATCAGCTCCGTGGATGTTTCGCCCTGCAGAAAAAAGCCGCCGTCTGTAGGCACGCCGACGGTAAAGCCGCCGGAGGCCGCGGCGCGGCTTTCCAGGCGCCGCTGGGTCTGCTCCAGACGGGAACGGCTGGCGGAGACTTCGGAGTCTCTGAATTTATCGGGCCGCGTCATGGTCCGAATGTCCATCAACTGCTGGCCCAGCGCGGTGGCCGGGCTGCCGAGGTAAATCGGACGGTCGGGCGACGTGGCCGGGCTGCGGTGCTCGGTGTCCACGTCGTTGTGCGGCGCGGCGATTTTGTCGATGACATAATCCTTGAACTCGGCCAGGGTTTTGCCTTCCGCGATAAACCGGGCCGCGTCGTCAATCAGCTTGTGCTTTTTGCCGACGGCCATGATTTCGCGGGATTCTTCCTGCGCGCGTCGCTGCGCAGCCTCTCTTGCCTTGGCGCATACGGGGCAAACGCCCGCGACTAAGTCGGCGCCGCAAATATTGCATTTTTCCATGTTTTCTCTTTCCTCCTGTTGATTGATTTCAATGGGTATTTCTTTTTCCTGCCTGTCCGCTGACCTGCCGACGCCGACGGTTGCGTCCGCCGGAACGCTTACCAGGCTGACTTCCAGCGGTTCCCAGTCGGTGACGCGGTAGGTGTCGATGGTTTCTTCCGCTCCATCGATTTTTTCGGTTTTCATCAGCTTCATTTTTAAAATCTCGTAGCTGACGGATACGTTTCTCCGGATGCCGTCGATGACGTCCTGGAGGATCTCACTGGCCCGCACGCTTTTCCCAAAGCGCACCAGCGCCCGCGCCTTGCGGGAGGCCGAGTCGATCCAGGCTTTCTCAATGACTCCGATTTGATCCCTGGTGTTGTGGTCCATCAATAACGCGCCGGCGTTGTTCAGACGCCCCAGGCGCACTTCATTGGGGTCGTGCCCCAGTATTTCAATTCCCCAGTAGCGCTCGTACGGCTCTTCCGAGGAAAACGACAGCTCGACGGTGCGGGCGTCCGCGTCAATGGTGCCGGCGTCAAACTGCGCGGCCCGGTCGATAGTGCCCAGTTTGATTGTCCGCAACAACTGCTTGATTTTTTTACTCATTGTTTTCCCCTCCTTCGTCTTCCGGTTTGGCCGGTGCGGCCGGCTGCTGCGCGAGCTTGCCGACGGCTTCGCCAAAGTCGGATTGGATTCCGTATTTTGCTTTCAGTTTTTCGTCTTCGGCGATCTGGGCGTAGAGGTCTTCCAGATCCATGTTGAAGCGCTCCAAAACAACTTGCCGCTCGGTCTTCCACTTGGCGCGCACGCAGGCTAACTCGGCTTCGATATCGGCCTGCGGGTCCACCCAGTCGAACGTCCGGCCGCGCCAATCCGGCGCGTTAAATTTTTCATATTTGCTGTAGGGTAGCGAAAGGCGGTTCGTCAGCAGCGTCATTTCCAGCCAGTCGCCGAAGACCTGATCCAGGAAATCTTCAATCATCCAGCTTTGCAGATTCTTCCAGTTGTCGCGCTCATCAATGGCGCCGACGCGCATGGATGAAAAGTTGACGCCTTCCAGGTCGTTGGCCAGCGAATTGTACGACACGCCCAGGCCGGCGGAGACGCCGCGCAGCGTGGCTTTGATAAACGCGCCGAACTGCGTGGTGGGATGGTTTGGCTCAAAGGATTTAAAGGTATAGCCGGGCGGGAGTTTTTCAAACGTGCCGGCCTCGGCGTGGCTGATCGGGTTTCCGGCGCTGTCTTTTTCGTCGCCGACATACTGGCCCATGCCGGTCGGGTCGGTCTTTTCATAGAATCCCATTTTTGAAGCGCCCAGGCGGGCGGCGATGACTTCGGCGTATTCGTATTCTCCGACCTGGTTGAGACGCCGGGCCGCGGTGTGCATCCACGGGACGCCGCGCCCCTGCGTGGACCGATCCGGAATATAACAATGGATGATGTCGGCGGCCGGGACGCGCAGGCGCTCGCCGGGTGATCCGGCGGCGATGGTCATGTAGGCGTCGCCGGGATGTTTGCGGCGCAGGTGATAGGCGACGGGGCGGTCCCATTCGTCATATTCCACGCCCAGGCGAACCTTGTTGCGGCCGTTTCCGGCTTCCTGGTTGTAGGTTTCGTCCAGGACGTCGGCCTCCAGGATCTGCAAGGCGAAGCGCCATGGGTTTTTGTAGCCGCGGATTTTGCGGGCCAGAAATTCGCCGTCGCGCGCGACGGTGCGAATGAATAGTTTTTGGACGCCCAAGAAGGACAGTTTCCCGTCCACGGTGCAATTGCCCTTGCGGCCCCAGCGCCACCATTCCCATTCGATTTGATCGTTGGCGGTCTTGTCTAGTTTTCCGTTGGGATCCTTGGCCAGGTTCTTCAGTGTGAATCCGCTGCGGCCGACGACGTTGATTTCGCACATGCCCAGGAATTTTTTGGCGTAGTCGTTGTTGCGCTCCAGCTCGCGGCTGCGCGCGCGGGCGACAGCCAGGGCATTGCGCAGCTCGGCGTCGCCCGTTGATATCGGCGCCAGAAACGAGCTGGTCAGGCGATCCACGCGGGCGATGTCGAAGGACCGCGACGGCGTCTGGATGATTTGCGCCAGGTCAATGGCCGGCGCCGGCCGTTCTTCAGTCTTTGGCTGGCCGAATTGCTGGAGCTGTCTGTAATAATTTAAGATTGCGCCCATCAAATAAACCTTGTGTAGATTTTGTTTTTTCCGGACAGCCCGGCGGCGATGTTGGCCGTGGCGACCTCGGAGTCGTATTCGGCTTTGTACATGGCGCGCAGGCGCATCAGATCCTGGAGCGGCGTCCGGCTGAGGCTGCGCCCGGCGATGGTGTATCCCATTTGATCCTGGCTGGCCCGGCCCTCAATGACGGCTTCTATGGCGTCCAGGACTTTTTTGGCGTGGCTGCGGTTGTCGTATAGAGCGGATCGGCCGGCGATGTTATCGAGGACGGTGACGATCCCGGTGGCGATGGTGTAGCGGGTGGTGGTCAGGGTGGCGACGAGCTGCCATTGATAGTCGCCCGCGGTGTAGGCGCCGGTCGTGGCGGCCGACGCGGTGAATTTGAAGTCGTCGGCGTTGTCGTCGTCGGCCGAGGCGGTGATGGAAATGATGCCGAGCTTGCCGACGGCGACGTATTTGAGCGTCCAGCCGTCGGACGCCTTGATGTCTGTTGTTTCCAGGACGCCGTTGTCGTTCATCTCGACGGCCTGGACGGACCGGCGCACCCAGGTGATGGTGTCGCCAATCATGATTTCAGTCGGTTCCGGGTATGACATTTTCACTCCCGGCGCTGGTTGTTCGCGCGCGCGG
>MWEJ01000365.1 GCA_002071025.1 Verrucomicrobia bacterium ADurb.Bin070
ACCGCCTCCCACGTCTCCAACCGCTCGCACGCGAAGAGGCGGCTGCGCCCATCGGCTGCGAACGTGCGAATCAGCACCCAAAAATGCGTTTGCTGCACGTCGACGAGCATGAGCCGCAACGACTCATCCGCCCACGGTTGCCCCATCAGATAGTCGCCGGCCGTATCCGCGATGCGGATTGACGGCGGCTCATCGGCCCACGGAAGCGCCTCTTTCTTCTGGCGGAACTCCTGGAGGAGAACCGTGCGCCCGCGCTTCAACGCGGCCTGCGCGTGCAGGAACTCGACGGCGATTTGTCCTAGCTGAGCGAAGTCAGATGCGATGCAATTCCAATGGAACGACCAGTGCCGCGGCATCGCATCTGCCGCCGGCTCGGTGTACCGGCCGCCTCGATTTACTGCGATTGCGTTGCTCGCGTTCGCAGGAATCCGCTGCACACACAGCGGGCACTCGTATGCGACCGACTCAGCCACGCGCCGCAAGTCCCACGTGCCATCCTCGCGCTTCGCCGCGCCATCCCACTTCACGCCGCCAACCTCGCCGTGCCGACCGAACGACCATCGCGGAACGTGGAGCCGGTGGCAATGCGGGCACTCGATTTGCCACTCCTGCCGTGTTCCCTGCCGCCATGCGTTGTCGGTCTCATCGCCTTCGAGTGAGCCGGTAGAAAGCTCTAGGATGGTCCGGTTATGTGCGAACCGCGTAGTTCGTTTGTGGAGTTGTGCGACCATGCCGGGCGCGTACTGCCATGTCTCGTCGAGAATGAGGTGCCGGATGTGCTTCGACTGCGCGTTTGTCTCGTTCGCCGCCTGGACGAGAAACGACATGTGCGGAAAGTGGATAGCCTGCGTGCGCTTCGCGTACTTCGGCATGAGCGCGAACCAGCGCGCAACCCGCGGGCACACGGCAAACATGCGTTGCAGTCGGGTCTCGGCGAACTCCTTTGCCATCTCGTCGGTATGCGCGAACCACGCCGTGAGTCCGGGAGCGTTGTCAACTACCCACGCCGCGAAGACCTCGCCAATGGTCGACTTGCCGCCGGCCGCTGGTCCGGTGATTGTCACGCGGCGCGGTCCTTGCTGGCCCAGTACGCGCAAGGGCTCGATGATCCACGGGGTCAGCGATGGGTCGAACGGTCCAGGCCACGGCGACCACGATCCGACAACGATGTTGTCGCGCGCCCAATCGGCGATCTCGCGCCGGTCCTGCGGGCGGAACACGTCGGCGGCTGCGGCGGTCAATGCTGTGTCGGCCGTCATGGCTGAGAAATCGCGGAGTAGGCGGCGTCGAGAGCCTCGCCGATCGCGGCCTCGATGACCTCGGCAGGTTGGCCGGCGCAACGAGCTGGCAGGTCGACGCGGAGCTTGGCGTCGAGTTGGGCGCGGACCTTGGCGAGCGTGGACTTGTACGCGGCGAGAACCTCAGCCTTGCGCCAGAGTTCGCCGCGCGTCTGACCGAGCTCGATCTCCTCGGCCTCCTTGCGGATGCGGGTCAGCTCGGTTTGCTCCAGTACGAGCTTCAGGCGCGCGGCTTTGAGGTCGGGATCGCCGCGGGCGCTTTTCTCGGCGTGCTTTTCTCGCCAGCGGAGGTATGCCTCGGCCGAGTCGCGCGGCGCTCCTTTCGACCAGTCCTTGCGCACGGTCTCCGGCGTGATTTTGTGGCCGGCTGAAGCTAGGGCGTCGGAGAGTTTTTTCGAAGTCATTGTGTGTTGTGAACTAAAGTTAGGTTTTTACAAGTGCAGGAACGAAACGCCGCCTTGCGGACCCTGCGTGAAGCCCCCCCTCCCGGTAGCCTTCCTACTCGGTTTTGGGCGGCAGAACTCCCGGCGCTCAAGCGGTTGGACCGTGCAGAAACCGCCAGGGACAAACGGGACGCACCTATAAATAGGTGCTGTCCCTTGTCCCTCCCGGGCTTTTGTCCCTGCCGTGTCCCTGAGTTGTCCCTCGTTCTCATAGGAGAAACGGGGGAATCTGGGGTCGCTTGTCCCTGCGCGGGACAGGGACAAAACGAGGGACAAACGAAAGTGCGGTTTGTCCCTGAGATTTGGTCAGGCTGCGAGGTCATCTTGCACCTCCGTTTCGACTGCCACGACCTGCGAGTTGGCGATGGTCAAGACGTCATCACCGGACCGGACGAGACGCGGTATACCATTCTCGTCCTTGAACCGTCGCCGGAGTGTCTTCTCAGAGAACTTGCAGCGCTTGGCGACAGTCTCGATGTCGGCCCGCCCCTTCTTCGCGCAGGCATTGAAGGCCCGCACAATTACCTCGTCCGCGTCGACTGCTGCCACGGTGCGAGCGGTGGCGCCTGCCGTCTCGACCGTCCGGGCGAGGTCTTGGTCGGTGGCGGTCTTCCAGCAAATCCCGGTGTCGGAATGTTGGATCAGGACGCGGTCGGTAGGTTGCCCGTTGGTGTCGCAGATGCCGGCCCGCTTCCAGCGCTTGCCGATCCGCAACTCGAACACGGTACGCGAGCCGAGCGACCGCAGCACGGCAACGAAGCGGGGCCAGTTCGCCAGCTCGTTGTGACCGCTGCCGGCGTAGGCGTAGTCTCCCGCCTGCCAGTTGGGTTTCTCCTTCCCCGAGGGCGGCTTGTTGGTGTGGTGGGCAAAGATGATGCCGCAGGCGTGTTTGATGATGAAGGGTTGCACCATCTCGCGCAGGAAGGCGGAAAGCCCCGGTTGGTCCTTGGCGACGTCGACGCCAGCGTAAGCGAAGAGCGGATCGGCGAGCAGGATGTCGGGGCGATGCTTCACCATGAGAGGCTCGATCTCGCGCAACCACCCCAGGCCAGACTTGAACGAGCGGACCGTGAAGACGTTCTTGCGGATCAAATCGCGTTCCTCGGCGGTGAACGCCAAGCCAGCGAGGATACCGTCGCGCATCTCGACGAGGTCTTCGTCGTCGTTCTCCGACTGCACAAGCAGGACCACGAGCGGGTGCTCGGGGCGGATTCCGAAGAAGTCTCGACCGCAAGCCCAGCAAAAGGCGCCTTGTTCGAGTAGCACGCTCTTGCCCACTCCGGTGGGGCCATTGACGAGCCCGCCTTGCCCGCGGCGCAGGAAGCCATTGCCCAACAAGTTGACGGTTGCGCGGTGCGCGGTGTCTGCCGTCGGGATCTCCATGATGGGAACGGCGGCGAGGGCGACGGCGTCCTCGTCAATCCTGGCGAGCGCTGCATACGCCTCCCCGATGCCCTCGTCCCGCTCGATGGCCTGCGCGAGAGCCAACCTGGCGGTGACTCGCTTCTGGTGCTTGTGGGTCTCACGCAGCGTAGCGAGGGAATCGGCGAAATAGAATGAAGTCTGCGCATCCTTCCACCCCGTCAGGATTGCGAGGTCTTCCCGTGTCACCCTTTCGCTCGACGCCACCGACTCAAAGCCGACGGCCTTTCCCGCGGCGTGGAGCTGGGCAGCGACGGCGAATGCCTCGCGCGCCACGGAATCGGCTGAGAAATGATCCGGCGTGATGTCGGCGGCCCGTTGCCAGTCTGAACCGCTGCCGGCCTCCTCGCAGTTGAGCAGCCAACCGGCGACGATGCGCTCGGCGTTGGCGTCGGCGATCATTCATCACCTGCGCTTTCTAAGTCGTGCCGCAGTTGCTTGAGGTTGCGCCGCGCCCGCTCCCGGTCTTCGGCATCGGCGGCGACTAGCTCGCCCGCGGTGGCAGGCGTGGCGCGCTCCGGTGTGAAGCGGGCAGGGATCGCCAGC
>MWEJ01000366.1 GCA_002071025.1 Verrucomicrobia bacterium ADurb.Bin070
CCGCGTGGCGGACGTGAGGCTCTCGCTCAACGCCTACGCCTACTACGAGGTGGCGGGCAAGCTGCAGGTGGACAAACTCACCGTCGAGGCGTCGCCGCCCGCCGTCACGATTGAGGCCCCCTTCGATGTGTCGGTCAACGGACTTTCATTGGCTTGGTCTCCCTATGCGGGTGCTGGTTTTCAGCAGTATAAAATCTTCCGTCACACCGCCCAGAATGTGAATGAGACGCATACGCTGCTGGCGACGATCACCGATCCCGCTGTCACCAACTTCGTTGACACCGGGCTTGCCGCGCGCACGCGCTATTTCTACAAGGTGTACGTCTACGACGAGAGCGACACCGGCACGCCTTCGAATGAGGCCTCGGCGCAGACGCTGGGCGTGCCGCTCGGCTGGACGGACGGGTTTGACGGCGGACTCGATCCGGCCTGGACCTTTACCGGCACATGGGGTATCCAGTCTGGCGCGGGGGTTGACGGTTCTGCGGCGCTGACTGATTCGCCGGGGGACTACGTAAACAACTCTGACACGTGGGCGCAGACGGCCGTTGACCTCAGCACGGCAACGTGGCCGGTCCTCGTCTTCAAGGACTGTTACGCACTTCCGCCGACCGGCGACAGCGCCTACGTACAGATCGGCGCGGCCGACAACGCCAACATCGCCTCGATCACCTGGGTTACGGTCTACAGCATACGCGGGGTCCGCACCGCCTGGCGCGAGCAGCAGATTGATCTCTCGCGTTGGAAGGGGCGGCACACCGTCTATATCCGCTTCCGCCTGGGAACGGACGGAGGTGTCGTGGATGACGGCTGGACCATTGATGACATCGCCGTCCGCGAGCACACGCCGCTGCCGGTCGCGTCCGTGCTGCACGAGCGCTTCGAGAACGGTCTCGCCCGCTGGCTCAACAGCGGTTGGGCGGTCTCCACCAACACGCCTTACGAAGGTGCGGGCTGCGTTCGCAATCACGAACACCAGATCGTTCAGGCCGGAACGGATGCCTGGCTGGTGTACGGCGGCGAATTGGATCTTCGCGACACCGTCTCGCCCAAAGTCACGCTTTGGGCGCGCGGCTGGCGCGGATACAACAACTACGGGCGGCTCTACGTGCGGCTCTCCAAAGACGGCGGCGTCAACTGGCTTGACCTTTCCGGGATACTCGCCGTGACCGACCCGTGGGCTCGCTTCCAGGTTGCGGTGCCGGCGGACTACCGGACCAACGGGGTGCGTGTCGCTGTGCAGAGTTACGCGGCCTCCTACGACCTCGACAGCACCTTCTTCGTCGATGCCTTCGGCGTCGGAGACGAGCCGCCGGGTGCCCCGATACTGGTTTCGCCCGCTGGTGGCGCGACCGTGACGGTCGTGCGCCCGACCCTCGCGGTGACAAACGCGGTGGACAGCCAGTCCGACCCGCTCACTTACAGCTTTGAGGTTTACACGAACGCCGATCTGAGCGCGGGCTCGCTGGTGGCGCAGAATCCGGCCATTGCCGCGGGCGCGGCTGTGACGGCGTGGCAGGTCGATACCGAACTGGCGGATGAAACGCAAGTCTGGTGGCGCTGCCGCGCGACGGACAGCGGCGCGAACAGCGGGCCGTGGAGCGCGACGGGCACCTTCTTTGTGGATCTTCAGAACACGCCGCCGGAAGCGCCGGTGCTGGTTGCGCCTTCCGAAGGCGCGACGTTGCCCGACGCCAGCGGCTATTTCGTCTGGTTCGCTAGCAGCGATCCGGACGCCGGCGATACGGTGACCGGTTACCAGATCCAGATCGCATCGGATGAAACTTTCACCAATGTTTTGACTGCGGCCGCGGTTGCGGCGCAACCCGCGGTGCTGCTGGTGCAGATGAGCGCGCTGCCTGGTTATGAGGCGCTGGCGCTGAACGCGCGTTATTACTGGCGTGTGCGGGCCTTGGACCTCTGGGAGGCCCCGTCGGCCTGGACGTCGGCCTCGTTCGTTTACGGCGAGCTGCAGACGGAACCGCCCGCGCCGGCCGAGCCGGTCACGATCACCGGCATGACGATCACGGACGGTCAGGTCCTCCTCTCGTGGACGGCCAGCGCCTACCCGGTGCGCGTGGAGTTCACGGCCAGTCTGACCGACCCGCAGTGGGTACCGGTGAACGGGGCGACCGGGCTCGGCGGCACGGCTGTCGCGGTGCCATTCCCGACCGGCGAACCCCAAGGCTTTTTCCGCGTGGTCGTCGAAGGCGAGGCACAGTGAAGGGAGCGCCCCATCTACAGTCTTGCATGCATGAGGGGTATCGGGTATAGTTTCGTCTTGTTACTTCATGGAGAAACAAACAAGACGCGAAGGAGCAGAGTCGATATGGCAGACATCATGAGCGCGACGGGGCCCGATGAACAGGGATTTTTTGGCAAGTACGGCGGCAAGTTTCTGCCGCCCCAATTGGAGGCGCCGTTTGCGGAGATCATCGAGGCGTACCATCGCATTGCCAATGACGCGGCGTTCATTGACGAGCTGCGCTCGATCCGCAAGCACTTCCAAGGGCGGCCGACGCCGGTGTACCACGCGCGCAAGCTCTCGCTGGCCAACGGCGGCGCGCACATCTATCTCAAGCGCGAGGACCTGAACCACACGGGTGCGCACAAGATCAACCACTGCATGGGCGAGGGCCTGCTGGCCAAGTACATGGGCAAGCGGCGGGTGATCGCGGAGACCGGCGCGGGCCAGCACGGCGTGGCGTTGGCAACGGCCGCGGCGTATTTCGGGCTGGAATGCGAGATTCACATGGGCGAGGTGGATATCGCCAAGCAGGCGCCGAATGTCAGCCGCATGAAGCTTCTGGGCGCAAAGGTGGTCCCGGTCACGCACGGACTCAAGACGCTGAAGGAGGCGGTCGATTCGGCGTTCGAGGCCTATCTGGCCGATTATCAGAATTCGATCTACTGCATCGGATCGGTCGTGGGGCCGCACCCGTTCCCGATGATGGTGCGCGATTTTCAGAAGGTCGTGGGCATCGAGGCGCGCGAGCAGTTCCGGGAGATGACCGGGAATCTGCCCGACGCGGTCTGCGCGTGCGTGGGCGGCGGTTCCAACGCGATGGGGATTTTCCACGGCTTCCTACAGGACCCGACGGCCCTCTTCGGTGTGGAGCCGCTCGGGCGTGGCCCGAAGACTGGTGATCACGCGGCGACGATGAGCTACGGCCGCGAGGGTATCATCCATGGGTTCAAATGCTACCTGCTGCAAAACGAGGACGGTTCTCCCGCCCCGGTCTATTCGTGCGCGAGCGGACTGGATTATCCGGGCGTGGGGCCTGAGCACTGCCATTTCAAGGACACCGGGCGCGTGCAGTACGTGACCTGCTCGGATGATGAGTGCCGCGACGCCTTTTTCAAGCTGTGCCGGCTGGAGGGGATCATCCCGGCGATTGAAAGTTCGCATGCCGTGGCCTTCGCGCTGGCCAAGGCGCGCGAGATGAAGCATGGCGCCATTCTCGTCAATCTCAGCGGGCGCGGCGACAAGGACCTCGACTACGTGATCGAGAACTGGGGCGTTGGCGAGGGCTGACCTCAGCCGTGTTTCAGCGGGCGGAAGCGGACGCGCGTCGGGCGGTCCGCCGCATCGCCCAGCAGCTTGCGGCGCTGCTCATGATAGTCGGCGTAATTGCCTTCGAACCACGTCACCGTGCAGTCGCCCTCAAAAGCCAGAATGTGCGTGGCGATACGG
>MWEJ01000367.1 GCA_002071025.1 Verrucomicrobia bacterium ADurb.Bin070
GGTTAAAGGCGTCGAGTTCCGCAGTGCGGGCGCCGCAAGCCTGTTTGAGCGCGCGGGCGTGCGTCAGCAGCTCGGCCGCCGTCCATTCGCGGTATGGCTTGCGTTCATACCCTTCGAAGCAGAAGGAACAGAACGCGGCGCAGCCGAGCGCGACGGTCAGCCGCGCGGTACCGGCGGCCTCGGTGTCAAGCGGCGGCAGGTCGCGCGCCGGCGGCGGCAGGACGTGTCCCGCGGCCTGCCGTAACGGAGCGGGCGGGAGCGCGCCCGTGATCCAGAAGCCGTCCAGCCCGTCGGCGGCGCGCAGCAGGCGCTCGCGTTTGGCGGCGGGGGCGGCGTCGGCGTACCAGCGCCTTAAGAAGAGCGGCAGGCTCTCTTCCGCCTCGCCGAAAAAGAGGGCGTCAGGCACGGCGCGGCCGTCGGGCTGCACGAGACACTGCGCGGCAAAGGCATTGGAGCCGCCCAGCAGGATGGGCGGGGCAGAGTCGGGGCGATCGCCAGCCCACGGCGCGAGGCCGTTGGCATGCAGCATCCAGGGCAGGTTGAGGGCTTCGCGCACGAACGCGTTCGTCACGAGGACCAGGTCGGCGTCCGCAAGGCCGCAGCCGGTCAAGAGGCCGGTGACGCGCGGGGCGCGCCGGGGCGGCAAAAAGGCTAGGTCGACCCTCGCCGCAGGCAAGGCGTCGCGGACCAGATCGGCCAGCAGGCGGTGCGTGGCGGAGCGGGCGGTGTCGCGCAGGGAAGAGAGGCGTAGGATGAGAACTCGCATAACAGCAACAGTGGGTTCGCGGCGCACAAGGTAGCGGGTTCGCCGGTGCCTGTCAAACGTCTCTTCCGGCTTGACGGGGGAAGACTGACAGAGTATGTTCACGCTCAAAGTGGCTGGGTGAACTTCTAAGGATTGAGGTGTGCGATGGCGAAAAAAGGTTATAACATTGATCCCGTGACCCTGCGTTCCATGCCGTTCTGGTGCGTCGGCAATCCGCTGGGCGACCCGTTCGGGGGCGCGGTGCTGCCCAAGATCGATTCCTTGGATGTGGCGAAGCTGCTGGCGGCGGCGGCCGGCGAGGGGCTGATCGAGGCCACGTCGTTTCACGACGACGACCTGGTGCCGTGGGATCCTGCGAAACCCGAAGACGATCTGGACCCGAAGAGCGAAACGTACGCGAAATTGCGGGCGATCAAACAGGTACTGGACAAGGCCGGCCTCACGGTCAACATCGCCACCTGTGGCCTGCACGGCGACAAGCTCTTTCGCAAAGGCGGACTGACCAACCCCGATCCGAAGCTCCGCGCGCTGGCCAAAAAGAAGGTGCAGCGCACGCTGCGCATCGGCGCGCTGTTCGGGGTCAAGTACTACACCTACTGGGTGGCCCGCGACGGCTTCGAAGTGCCTGTGAACGTCGACTGGAAGAACGTCTACAAGTGGCTGGCGGACGGCTTGAACGGTGTCTACGACTACATCCAGAAGATGAAGTTCACGAACTACATCGGCGCGACGATCGAGCCCAAGCCGAACGAGCCGCGCGGCCACATGTTCCTGCCGACGGCGGGCCACGCCGTGGGCTTCATCTACGGGCACTTGAAGCACCCGGAATTTTTTGGCGTGAATCCGGAGCTTTTGCAGCATGAAAGCATGGCGCTGCTGAATGCCGTGCATACGGTCGGCTATCTGGCCAGCATGAAGAAGCTCTTCTTCCTGCACTTCGGCAGCCAGATCAAAGCGCAGTTCGACAATGACTTCCCGCCGCTCATCGGGCCGGAGGGCCTGAAGGAAACGGTGCAGATGTTCTGGGCGCTGCGCCAGGTCGGCTGGAAGGGCGTGGTCGAGTATGACTGCCACATGCTGCGCACCGACGGCGATCCGGATGACCCGATCGGTTGCCGCATGGCCTTCATCCGCGACTGCACGCAGGCGCTGGCGACCTCCCTGCTGCTGGCCGATCGCCTGATGGAGCTTGCGCCGGCCGGGCTGAGCGACGCGCAGGCTGATTTGAGCGCCACCGCCCTGATGTGCAAGCTGGACGCGAAGTCCGTGCAGGGGTGGATGACGACGAAGTGACATGATCCTGCACGCCGAGAGCGAAGGTCGTGGAGACGCCGTCGTGGTGCTTCACGGCCTGATGGGTTCATGCGAGAACTGGCGCGGCGTGCGCACCGCGCTCGCCGGCCGGTTTCGCATGGTCTGCCTGGACCTGCCCAACCACGGGCGTTCGCCGAGCGCCGCACGTTTCGACCTGCGGAGCATCGGCGACGATGTGGCGGAGACGATGTCGGCGCTGGACGTGGGCCGGGCGGTTGTGCTGGGGCATTCGTTGGGCGGCAAGGTGGCCATGCAGATGGCCTCTGACCACCGCGACCGGCTGAACGGCGTGGTGGTGGTGGATATTTCGCCGCGCGCGATTCAGCCGGTGCATCTGTTCATCCTGCGGGCCTGCGAGCAGCTCGATCTGGCGGCCGCCGCGCGGCGCAGCGACCTGGACGAGGCGCTGAGCCGCTGGGTGCCGCAGCGGACCACCCGCGATTTTCTGTTGAAGAATGTCGTGCGCGACGCGGAGGGGCGGTTCGCGTGGCGTGTGCCGCTGCACGCGTTGATCGATAATTACCGGACGGTGAGCGACGCGCCGCCGCTGGTGGCGCCGTATGAGGGGCCGGCGCTGTTTGTGGCGGGCGAGCTCTCGCCGTTCCGGCTGATGGCGGACGAAGCGCTGATCCGCGGCTGGTTTCCGGCGGCCGCCTTCACGCAGATTGCCGGTGCCGGGCACTTGGTGCATGTGGATCAGCCCGAGGCTTTTGTGCAGCGGGTCGGCGGATTCTTGGATCAGCTTGGTGCGCGCGGCGATGCGTGAGTGCGTGGCGCGGGGCGGCCGAGAGGAGAGAAACGCGATGAAAACGAGGCGGATGAAACGAGGGACACGGGGGCTGTGCGGGATCGCGGCGGCGTGTTGGATCGTGTTTCGCGTGTCGGCCGCAGAACCCGAGACCGGGCCGCGCCTGACGGATGCGCAGTTTTTTGCGCGGATCGACACGGAGCGGCCCGGGCTCGCGGACGTGAAGGCGGCTGCGACACGTGCCGACTGGACGGCTGCGAAACGCGCGTTCGCGCAGCATCTGCGCACGCGGACATCGCCTTCCTGGACTTTTGACCCGCGTCGCGCGGGAGCCGACAAGAAGGCGCGCGTCAGTTCCCGGGCCGAGGCGGCGTTGCAGCACCGGTTGTCCAGCATCGGCATCGAGTGGGCATTTGGCGAGACCATCGACTGGGCGTTCAATCCCACGGCGCAGCCCGGCTCCAAGTGGCCGCGCAACCACGAGTGGACGTGGCAGCTCAGTCGGCATCCCATGTGGCTGGATCTCGGCCGCGCCTTTTACGCCGTTGGCGACGAGAAGTATGCGGCCGAGTTTGTCGCGCAGTTGAAAAGCTGGGTGCGGGCGTGTCCCGTGCCGGTCAAGAAGCCGGACAACCGAGCCTTTTCGCGCTGGCGCACAATTGAGGCCGGCATCCGCGCCGGAACCGTGTGGCCGGAGGTGTACCATCGGTTCTTGACCGCCCGCGCGTTTGATGACGACGCGATCACGCTCTTCGTCAAAAGCTACGTCGAGCATGCTGAGTATCTGATGGCCTTCAAGACCACCGGCAACTGGCTCACCATGGAGGCCAACGGCCTGTATCACGTCGGCGCG
>MWEJ01000368.1 GCA_002071025.1 Verrucomicrobia bacterium ADurb.Bin070
CAGCGGATGATGGACGGGTTCGCCGTGCACGAGATGGTCCGGGATGAGTCGGGGCAGCCGACCGATTACCGGTTTCTGGCGGTCAACCCCGCCTTTGAACGCATGACCGGCCTGCGCGCGGCCGACGTGGTGGGCCGGACCATCCGCGAGGTGATGCCCGGCATCGAGCAGCACTGGATCGAAACGTACGACCGGGTGGTCACGACGGGCGTGCCCGTCCACTTTGAACGTTATGCGGCACAGTTCGACAAGTATTTCGACGTGGCGGCGTTCCGGCCGACCCTGAATCAGTTCGCGACGATTATCCAAGACATCACACCCCGAAAACAAACGGAAAGGGAGCTGCAGGAAAGCGAGCGCAAATACCGTTCGTTGACCGACGACGTGCTGGACACGACCGAGGTCGGCATCTTCATCCTGGATGCGGCGTTCAACATCGTTTGGGTCAACCGCACGATGGGGCGGTTCTTCTGCTTCGAGCGCGATGAGGTGATCGGCAAGCCCAAGCGCGATCTCATCCGGCAGTCGATCGCCCGGATTTTCGAGGATCCGGATCGGTTTGCGGCAACGGTGCTGGCCACCTATGACGACAACACCTACACGGAACAATTCGAGTGCCATGTCCTGCCGGGCGAAGGGCGCGAGGAGCGCTGGCTGCAGCACTGGAGTCAGCCCGTCACTTCCGGCCTGTATGCGGGCGGGCGGATCGAGCATTACTACGACATCACCGAGCGCAAACAGAACGAAGCGCAACAGAGGCGGTTGGTCTCCGCATTGGAGCAGAGCGGGGAGAGCGTGCTGGTTACCGATCAGAACGCCACGATCCTGTACGTCAACCAAGCCTTTGAACGGCTCACCGGTTATTCTTGGGAGGATGTCGCCGGGCAAACGCCGCGCATTCTGCATAGCGGCAAGCACAGTAAAACCTTTTATCGCGCGATGTGGGAGACGCTGAAGCGTGGGGAGGTCTATCGCGGACGGTTGGTCAACCGGCGCAAAGACGGCACGCATTTTACCGAAGACATTTCGATCGCGCCCGTCACAGACGATGCGGGGCGGATCGTGAATTACGTGGCGGTGGCGCAGGACGTTTCCGACCGTCTGCGGCTGGAGGCGGAGCTGCAGCAAGCGCAGAAAATGGAGACGGTCGGCCGGCTGGCGGGCGGCGTGGCCCACGATTTCAACAACATGCTGGGCGTCATTCTGGGCAATGCGGAGCTGGCGCTGGAGTCGCTCGGCAGCGCCTCGCCGCTGCGGGCCGATCTGGAAGAGATCATCCATGCCGCCAAGCGGTCCTCAGAGATCACCCAGCAGCTTCTGGCCTTTGCGCGCAAGCAGATGGTGACGCCGCGCGTGCTCGATCTGAACCAGGCGGTCGACGGCATGCTCAAGATGCTGGGGCGGCTCGTCGGCGAGAACATCTCGCTGCACTGGGAACCCGGAGCCCCCGCGATCATCGTTGAAATCGACCCCTCTCAGCTCCACCAAATCTTGGCCAATCTGTGCGTGAATGCGCGCGACGCCATCACGGATGTCGGCGTGATCACGATCCGCACCGCGATTGCGCGCGTGGACGCGCCGTTGCCGGATGTCCAGAACCATGAGTCTGCGCCCGGCCTGTACGCCACCCTGTCGGTGAGCGACACCGGCTGCGGCATGGATCCCGAAACCATCGCCCACCTGTTCGAGCCCTTTTACACCACGAAAGGGGTGGGCAAGGGAACGGGCTTAGGGCTGGCGACCGTGCTGGGCATCGTCCAGCAGAACAATGGTTTCATCCGGGTCGGCAGCGAGCCGTGGAAAGGCACCGTGTTCACCGTGCATCTGCCGCTGCGCGACGACGCACCGGAAGAGACCGCGCCCGAGGATCGCGAAGCGCTGCCGGACGGGCGCGGCGAGACGGTGCTGATCGCGGAAGACGAGGCGGCGGTCTTGCGCCTCAGCCGGTCGATTCTGGAAAAACTCGGTTACACCGTGCTGGCCGCCTCCTCGCCCAAGGAGGCCTGGCAGCTTGCCGAGAACCACGCGGGGACGATCAGTCTGCTACTGACAGATGTCATCATGCCGGGCATGAACGGCCGCGATCTGGCCAAGCTGGTGAGGCAGAAGTATCCGGGCGTGCGCTGCCTGTTTATGTCCGGCTACACCGCCAACGTGATCGCCCATCACGGGGTGCTCGACGACGATGTCTTTTTCATTCAGAAGCCCTTCTCCACGCAAGAACTCGCGGCGTGCGTGAAGAAGGTGCTGGGACACGGTGACGATACGGGACAAACGCGCGAGCAAGAGGGACGGGAATCATGAAGCGAGTCTGGCTGGTTGCGGCGGTGTGTCTGGCGGGAGTTTCACGCGGCGCGGACTATTTCGCGGTGCGCGGCGGCATTCCCAACAGCCAGTATTTCTTCAAGAACGACCGCGTCGGCAACCAATATCTCTTTTTCATCGGCAACGAGGTCCTGTCGGGCGCGGGCCTCAAGGACCCGGGCCTGCGCTACTCGGCGCAGATGACGCAAGCCTTCAAACGCCACTATCCCGCCGCCAACCCGATCGAGACGCGCCACATGCAGCCCGGCGGAAGCTGGTTCGGCCTCTACCGCTGCAGTCGCGGGCAGCCGGTCTTCGGCGAGGTGATCTGCAGCGGCCATCTGGCGATCCTCGACTTCGCGGCGGATGACCGGCAGACAGCCCCCGGCCAGGCCGCGCGCGCGCTCGAAGGCCTGCTGCGCCAGATCACGCTCTACCGCGCCACCCACAGCCGCATTCTCGTCTACACTCTGACCCCCGAACTGCTCGCCGACTACCGCGCCGGCCGCGTTCCGGAATATATCCGCGTCTGCGAGCAGCTTGCCGACCACTACGGTGTGCCCAGCCTGAACCTCGCGCGCTATGCCGCCGACAAGATCCTCGCCGGCCAGCTCAGCGCCGAGGCCTTCTCCGCCGACGGTATCCGCCCCACCGACGCCGGCGCGCGGCTCTATGCCGAGGCGGTCGCGGCGTTCGTCGATGCGCTGATCGCAGCCCAACCGGTTCCGGAAAAACCGGCCCCCGTCAAGCTGCCCGCGCCGCTCTTCGCGGAGAGCGACGACAACGGACGCATCGTGGCCTATGAGCACCCGGCGGTGCGGCGCGAAGGCGCGTGGCAGCCGGGCCAGGCCAGTCCGGTGCCGCCGTTCCGCCACGTGCTGGTCACGGACCGCGCGGGCGACACGCTGACGCTCGCCTTCAAAGGCTCGGAGATCGGCCTGATCGACGTGGCCGCGCCGGACGGGGCCGCCCTAGCCTACGCCGTGGACGGCGCGCCGTTTCAGACGCTCGCGCCGCCCCCCGGTGCGGCGGCACCCGCCATGCGCCCGGTCGCGCTGGCCCGCGGCCTCGACCGCAACGCCGAACACACGCTGGTGCTCAAGACCGCCTCCCCCGGCACCGCGCGCATCGGCGGCTTCCTGCTCAACGGCACGGTTCAGGACGCCTTCGCCGGCCTGACCGCGCTGCAGCGCATCGACGCCATCTACGCCGCGATGGATCCGCTCGCCTACACGCCGCCGCCGGAGCGCTTCGCGCATCTGCCCAAAACCCTCGCCGCCCTGCGCGGCGGCGGCACGCTGCGCATGGTGCTGCTCGGCGACAGCATCATGGGCAACACCTCGTCCTCCTCCTTCGAACTGCTGCTGATGC
>MWEJ01000369.1 GCA_002071025.1 Verrucomicrobia bacterium ADurb.Bin070
TCGAACATCCGGCGGCACATCTCGAGCGCCGCCGAACGGCTGGCCTTGTCGGCCGCGCTGACGGAAGTCGTGTTGTGCAGCGCGCGCAGGTGGACCGGCACGCCGTTAAGCAAAAAGTCGCGGCCCTCGATGCGGATCTCGCGGAAACCGACATGCACCGGCGTCAGGGTGTCCACCACCGCGCCGGCCCTGTCCAGCAGCGAAAGCGCCACCGTGTAGCGGTGCTGCGGCGTGTCGGTGTCCCAGAGCTTGGCGTCGGGCCACGCCGCGCTGAAGCGCAGCACGCCGGCCGCGTCGGGCGCGAGCGCGTCCGATTCAAAACGCCGCGCGACCACGGCGCCGCCGCGTTCGCTGACCTCGGCCCGCAGCCGCCACGGCCCCGCGTCCAGGCCGGCGGTTTCAGCCGCGAAGGTCACGCGCCGGTCGCGCACCGAGGTCATGACATGCACATCTTCCAGACGCGCCGCAGGCGGCAGGGCGGTGAGAAAGAGATCGCCTGTGATCCCTTTGTGATTGACGCTCGCCTTGTCCGTAATGATCCGGTCCGGGGCCATGAAGGCATTGCGCTCGGCGGTCAGCGGGCGCGCCGTGACCCGCAGCGCCAGCTCTTGTTCACGGCCGGGCACGAGATGACCGGTCAGATCCAGCTCGCCGCCGGGATACCACACCTCGCCGCACGGCCGGCCGTCCACGAACGCCTGTGCGTGTGTCTGCAGCATCGTGAACGTGAGCGTCAGGCGGCGGCCCGCCCAGGCATCCGGCACCGCGAACCGCCGCTTATACCACGCCTGCTCCACATCACGGATGCGCTCGCGCTCCTCCAGCCACGGAGCGAGCCACACCTGCTGCACGCCGCTCTCGGGCATCCACTCGCCGTGCGGCCACATGCCCGGCACCTTGAACCACCCCCAGCAATCGCCCGGCGGCGGCACGGACGCGACCGCTTCGCCGGGCTGCACAGGCCGGAAGCGCCACAGGCCGCTGAGACAGACGCGCTCGCGCGTCGGGGTGGTCTGGCGCCAAGCGTCCGCGAGCGTTTCGGGATCTGGATCGGCGCCGGGCGGCAGCGGCGCGTCCGCCTTGACCAGCGCGCGCAGGCGGCAGACGGTCAGCGACAGCCCGCGAAACTCAACGGTGCCCGACGCCCCGAGATTGCAGGGCGAAAGCGCGAGCGTCACGGCGCCTTCCGGAATCGGATAGATACGCTCGCACACGGTCCAGGGCGTGGTGCCGGTCATGCCGAAGACATTCGGCCAAGGGCCGATGCGTTCGCCCTTGGCATCGTGGAACGACATCGTGAGCCGGCCGGTCTCCCAGCTCTCCTTGCCCAGCGCGACATCCGTAACCTTCATCTGCATCGCGAGCCGGAGGCGCCCGTACTCCGGCTTCAGCGGGATGCGGAACCCGATGCCCGATCCGGCTCCGGAGCAGACCAGACGGCGTCCGGCCTCATCCTGCTCGATCCGCGCCTGCCTGCCGGACGGCCAGCCTTCCGGCCAACCTTTGGCGTCGAGACGCGCCAGCCCGTTGTTCGGAATCAGCTCCGTTCCGAGCTGCCCCGCCGCATTCAGCGCCAGCAGACAGCCCGCCAGCCACATCCACGCCCGATTCATTCTCATGACCCTTCCCCCGCGCGGCGGCAGACGGCTGCGTGATCGCGCGCGTCACCGCCCCTGGCGCAAGCGCGCGATCGCCTCGCGCACGGACGCAGCGGCCCGTCGGTCCGCCACCGACAGCACCGCATCGGCACCGGCGCGCGCCAGCGCCTGGTCGGCGGCGTCCGGATTGCCGCGTTTCACGGCGATCAGCGCATCGACCACATTCAACCGTCCGTCCTCCGCATTGATCCGGCGCGCCTTGGCCAACGCATCTGCGGCGGGGTCCGGCAGATTCTTCTCAGCCAAGACATAGGCCAGCGTCGCCCATCCCTCATAGCGGTCAGGCGCCTGTTCGACCGCCTGCCGGGCGGTCTTCTCCGCCTCGTCGAGCTTGCGGATCCGGCAGAGCACCTCGGCGAAATTGTTGAGCGCCGCGAGCGCCGGCTTCTCTCCCGCGACGCTGCGCCGCAGATAGCCCTCCGCGTCGCCGTACTGCCCCTGCTCCAGCCGGATCGTGCCCATGATAAAGCTGGCGTAGGGATGCTCCGGCCGTTGCCGCAAGATGGTGAGTGCGCGCGCCTCGGCCGATTTCTGGTCCTCCAGCGACACATCCAGCGAAAGCAGCACATCCAGCAGGGGCTGGACATCGGGTCGGATCAGCGCCGCGCGTTGGAAGCACAGCCGGGCATTCTTGAGCCCCGGCCTGCCCTTGCTCTGCCAAACGCGCCCTTGGATCACCTGCGCGAAGTAACTGTCCTGTCCCTTGCTCGCCTTGATCAGGCGCGGCAACACCTTGGTCTCGACCGCGCCGATGTCATCCTGCTCGATCATAACCATCGCCAACATCGCCAACGTCATCGGCGCGACATCGGGTTCTTCCGCCATCTCCTGCAACAGCACGCGGGCGCGCGGAAGATCGCCCCCCACCAGGTAGAGCGCCGCCCAGTCCTGGCGAAGCTGGCGTCGCGGCGCGCCGGCTTGCTCGCCGACCTCCAGGATCGTGCGCGCCTCGTCCACGACACTGCGCTGCAGTGCCAGACGGGCCAGGCCGGAGATCGCGAAGGTGTTCTTGGGATCGCGCGCAAGCGTCTTCTTATATTCGGCGGCGCTCTGCTTGAAATCGCCGCGCATTTCGTAGAGCGAGGCCATCATCGCGGACAGGGCCGCGCGTTTCTGTTCATCCTGCTGCATGGCGTACGCGCTGCGCAAGCCAGCCAGCACCGATCCGGGGCTGCTCGACAACGCCCACTGCCACCCCATGCGCACAAACAGTTCGACATTCCGGACATATCCGTAGTGGCGGCTGAGCGACCAGAGCGGGTAGCGGTCTTTGCCCCGCTCCACCTTGTCGCGAAGCTGACGCTCGACCGCCTCCTTCATCTCAGGGTGCAACCCGCGCGCCACCGCGTCAAAGAGATTCAACAGGGCGCTAATGTTGTCGGGGTAAATCTCGCGCGCCTTGCGGTAGGCCTCAAAGGCCGCTTCCGGCCGGCCCAGGTCATCGAGCGTGACCCCCGCATTGTTGGCGACAAACGCCATGTGGCGTAACAACGCCCCGCGGTACCGATAACCCAGTTGCCGCGGATTACCCTCACCCTGCGCCACAAACCCCTGCCACCGAACCCAGAACGCCCGGTGTTCCTCTTCCAGCTCATCCGCCTGGACGGCCTCCACGCGCTGGGCACCGCCATAAAACAGCCGGTCCGGCACCGGCACCCGGCCCGCGCCATACCAGAGATCCGGCAACCCCATGCTGACCGCCTTCTCCGCAATCCTCTCATCCGCCGAGAACAGATCATCGATGAAGAGATGGAAGCTGTACGCCATCAGGCTCTCGGCTCGCAGGCGCGTGTTCTCGCTAAAGCGCGTGTCTGAGACGAATGCCCGGCGCACGGTGTCCGTATACCCCGCCTCGCGCGCCCGATACGGACAAAGCAGCCGCACGGTCTGTCCGCGTTCCTGAGCGCGGATCAACAGGTTTGCATCGATGATCCCGTTCGCCACCACCCATTCGCGCCGCCCCAGTCCGTCCAGCACCTCGTCCGCCGCGCGGTCGGCAAAAGCCCCGTTGTCGGCC
>MWEJ01000370.1 GCA_002071025.1 Verrucomicrobia bacterium ADurb.Bin070
GCCTTGATGCCGGCCGTGTCCACGTGCTCCGGCAGATCAAACGCCGCACGGTATCGCACCTCGGGCAGTTCGTGAAGGACCAGTGCGTAGTCTTTGAACGTCTCCAACGTGTTCTCGGCGGTGATCGACAGCACCCGGTTCTCTAGGGTCAGTTCAATCTCTTTCTCGGACACGCCGGGCAGTTCAACCGTCAGGGTGTAAGCCTCCTCGCCCTCCAGCACACGGCTGGCCGGCGTCAGCTCCACTCGGTTCATCTTCTGGACGTCCTGTTCGGTTCTTTTCATCAAGCTCATGGTCTTCCTCCTTTCGATAAAGGCTCCCGTTACAGTTTCTCGATCGCGATCTTGCGCTTCTCCGTAGCCTTGCGCGGGATCGTCACAGTCAACAGGCCATTCTTGACGGCCGCCTTGATCTGCGCGTCCTCCAACTCGAACGGCAGGTTGAAGCTGCGCTGGAATTCGGCGCGGCTTCCGTCCGCCTGCTCCTTCTCGCCTTTGATTGTGAGGACATTGGCATCGACCGCCACATCCAGCTTTTCGGGGTCCACGCCCGCGACTTCTGCCTGGACCGCCAAGCCGCCCTCGCTTTCCCACACATTGACGCGCGGGAAACGTCCGGTACGCGTGCGCATCGCGGTGTCGAACAGGTCAAAGGGAAAATCACCCATCAACTCGTCGAACACACGCCACGGATTGCTGATGGTGTTCAGATAGGCTCTCATGATGGTTCTCCTTTCTTTAAAGGTTGTTGCTCATGTCATCCGGCCACTCTGCCGGAACCGCCTATTTATTTGCATGGTACATGCCAATGGGAAGAAGACAGCGTGATTGATTGTCATAAGTTATTTATTGATAAGTGATTAAATGTTCATTTCGTTTTTGTACTGGTTTTTAATATAGAGACAAAATAGCGCATAATTGATTTTGAAATTGTGCCATAAAGACACGATTTTCAGAGGTCAGTGTCTGTGGGCAGGTCCTGCCGTACCTGTTCCGCAGGGACGGCAATCAGGCGCTGACATCTGCCTGGCGCGCGTCGGACGCATAGTTCTTGACTCGCTCGGTCGGGAGTACCGGCAGTACCGGGCGTGCGGGGGGGGGCCGAGGACAGGCAGGAATGCCTGTCCAACCCTCGCACTTCTGGCGCGCAAGCCCTCTGACCTCTGCTCTCTGCCCTCCGACCTCTCCTTTCTCCTTCCTCCTTCTTCCTCCGCAAAAAGCCCCCCAAAAGCTTGTGTCCCGTCTTCTCCTCTGCTATGATTATGAACTCAATCCATTCACGGAAATAGGTATGTCAGAAGATACGCGCAGCGATACAAACGAGCCTATGTCGGCAGGGGTGCCGGCAGGCAATTACACGGCGGCCAACATCACGGTTCTCGAGGGCATGGAGGCGGTTCGCAAACGGCCGGCGATGTACATCGGCGACACGGGCGAACGCGGGTATCATCACCTGGTGTATGAGGTGGTGGACAACTCGATCGACGAGGCGCTGGGCGGTTATTGCACGCACATTGACGTCACGATCAACCCGGACGGCTCGCTCTCGGTGATCGACAACGGCCGCGGTATTCCCGTCGACATCCATCCCACGGAGGGCCGCCCCGCAGTGGAGGTGGTGCTGACCACGCTACACGCGGGCGGCAAGTTCGACGGCTCGAACTACAAGGTGTCCGGCGGCCTGCACGGCGTCGGCGTCTCCTGCGTCAACGCGCTGAGCGAGTGGATGGAGGTCGAGGTCCGCCGCAACAGCAAAATCTACCGGCAGCGCTTCGAGCGCGGACATCCCGTGACGCAGCTCGAGGTCATCGGCGACACCCACGGCACCGGCACCAAGGTCACCTTCTTCCCGGATCACACGATCTTCACCTGCCACGCTTTCAAGTGGGACATTCTCGCCAATCGTCTGCGCGAGCTGGCCTTCCTGAACCGCGGCGTGTCGATCCGTTTCCGCGATCTTGAACACGAGCAGGAGCGCGATGAATCATTCCTCTTTAACGGCGGCATCGTGGAGTACATCCACTACCTGAACAAGAACAAGACGCCGGTCCACGAGCAGGTCATCTACGTCTCCGGCGCGCGCGACATGGTCGAGTGCGAGATCGCGATGCAGTACACCGAGGCGTACAACGAGACCGAGTACAGCTACTGCAACAACATCAACACCATTGAAGGCGGCACGCACCTCTCCGGTTTCCGCTCGGCGTTAACCCGCACCGTCAACAAGTACATTTCCGACAACAACCTCCAGAAGAGCAACGAGGAGGCGCTGACTGGCGACGACATCCGCGAGGGCATCACGGTGGTCGTCTCGGTCAAAGTGCCGCAGCCGCAGTTCGAGGGACAGACCAAGACCAAACTCGGCAACGGCGAGGTCGAGGGCATTGTCGCGCAGATCGTCAATGACCAGCTCGGCACCTTCTTCGCCGAGAGTCCCGCCGTCGCGCGCAAGGTGGTCGAAAAGGCGGTGCTCGCCGCACGCGCCCGCATCGCGGCGCGCAAGGCGCGTGACCTCACGCGCCGCAAGGGCGTGCTGGACGGTCTGGCCCTGCCCGGCAAGCTGGCCGACTGCTCCGAGCGCGATCCGGCCAAATGCGAAATTTATCTCGTCGAGGGCGACTCGGCCGGCGGCTCCGCCAAGCAGGGGCGCAACCGCGAGACGCAGGCAATCCTGCCGCTGCGCGGCAAGGTGCTCAATGTCGAAAAGGCGCGCATCGACAAGATCCTCAACAACAATGAGATCCGTACCCTGATCACCGCCATCGGCGCGGGCTTCGGCGCGGACGAGTTCGACATCGCCAAGGTGCGCTATCACAAGATCATCATCATGACCGATGCCGATGTCGACGGCGCGCACATCCGCACCCTGCTGCTGACCTTCTTCTACCGGCAGATGCCCAAGCTGTTGGAGAACGGCTACGTCTACCTGGCCCAGCCGCCGCTCTACAAGATCACGCGCAAGCAGCGCGAAGAGTATATCGAGAATGACGACCAGCTCACCCGCAAGCTGCTCTTCCTCGGCGCGGACGACATGAGCGTGCGCATGGCCGACGGCCGCGTGCTGGCCGGCGCCGAGTTGCGCACCCTGCTCGAACTGCTCGCCGAACTGGAGGTGACCGCCAAAGCCGTGGAGCGCCGCGGCTTAAGCCCGCAAACCCTCTTCGGCCTGCGCAAGCCCGACACCGGCGAGTTTCCGCGATTCGTGACCGTCGTCGGCTCCGGCGACGATGCGGTCTTCGGCTACGCCTACTCCGACAGCGAATTGGCGCACGCGCGCGCCGAGGCCGAGACGCGGCTGGGCAGCTCCATCGACCTGGCTGAAACCCAGGTGCAGGCCTATCATTCCGTCCAGCAGATGCCGTTCCGCTGGCTCGAACTCTACCGCGCCAGCCTGCTCAAAAAACAGATCGACAGCCTCTGCGGCATGGGCTTCTCGTCCGCGGACTGCATCGGCGGCGACACGCCGGTGGCCTACATCGTTGAGGACGGCGACGAGATTCCGGTGAAGGCGCTGCCCGACCTGCTCGACACCGTGCGCGAACGCGGCCGCAAAGGCCTGGCGATTCAGCGCTACAAAGGCCTCGGCGAAATGAACCCCGACCAGCTTTACGACACGACGATGGACCCAGGCAAGCGCCGTCTGCTTCGCGTGCGCCTGGAAGA
>MWEJ01000371.1 GCA_002071025.1 Verrucomicrobia bacterium ADurb.Bin070
GTAGAGGTAGTCGGTCGTGGCCGTGTACTCCCGGTCCATGAAGTCGAGATAACGGGCGTCGCCCGTCAGGCCGTACATTTTGACGAGGACGGTCGGCGACATGAAGAGCGCGTCGCACCAGCTCCAGCGCTTCTGATTGTCCTTCTTGGTGAAATCCAGAGGGCCGGTGTGTGGGAAGGCGAGGATGTAGTCGTACGTCAGCTTAAGGCCTGCGGCGTACGTCGGGTTGTTATCGAACGCCGCGACTTCCAGCCAGCTCTGGCCGATGCAGTGGTCGTCGGCGTGGTAGGTTCGCGTGAGCGGCTTCCAGGCGCTTTTGCGGCCGAGGTCGCGGATCTGGTCCAAATACGGCAGTGCCGGATCGGAGAGGCCGAGCGCGGCAATACCCGCGTAAAACGCGCCGTATGTCCAATCCAGTTGACTGTGGCGTTTCGGGTGGGCGGTCATCCAGTCCGCCACGAGCCGCGCGTTGGCGTTCACGGTCTCCAGCGTCCAGGCGTCAGAAACCCCGCCCTGCGAATGCGCGCGCAACGAGAGGCCCGCGCAAAGAACAGTGAGGCAAACCGCGAGTCGATTCTGATTCATACTGGCTCCTTACGATGCGACGTGTTCAAATCAAGACAGATAAAACGAATAGTGGGATCAAGTGTACGCGGTTTTCTGACAGATTCAAGCGCAAAGCAGTTTTTTGCATCGTTCATATGTGAACATCGAAAGATGCAGTGAACCCCTCGCCCATAACTTGAGCGTTGAACGTTGAACGTTGAGCGTTGAAAGTTTCATTTGCGCGGAAGGATTATCTCCTTCCTCCTTTCTGCTTCCTCCTTTCTCCTGCCCCAGCCGTCCACCGATTAGGGGTGACGTTGAAAAAAAGGTTGCGTCTCCGGCGGCCTTCTGTGTTTAATGGTGACGCTGTTGTTCAAACAGACGTGTTCATATATGAACAATCCGTTTGTGGCGCTGCAAGTTTGTGCATGAGGTGATCTTGATGAACGTCAGAAAGGGCATGCAGATGAAACGTTCACTCTTTTGTTTCGGAATGATGGTTTCGGTGTGCTGCTCGTCTGCGGCCGAGCGGGTTTGGCAGGCAACGGGTGACGGTGCTTGGTCCGATCCTGCGAACTGGGGGGGCGGCGTCCTGCCCGGCGCGTCGGACACGGCACTTTTCAATACGGCGCTGTCGGCGGATGCGGTGGTCACGATGGATGGCCCCGAGCCGCTCGTGGGGGCAATCAAGGTGGATGCTGCGGACAGCGCGTTCACACGCGCGTTTGACGGCGCACAGGCCGTGCGCAGCAACGAGTTCGTCAAGGGGCGGGCCGAGCTGCGCGGAATCTGGGCGTCGACGTACAAAGCGATTACCGGAGTGGGCATGGCAGCCGGACAGACGGCTTGGCTGGATCTCACCGGCGCGGCGGTCTTCTCAGCCACCAACCAGCACGCGCTTTATGTCGGTAATGCCAACAACGCGCGCGGACGTGTGACGGTGAAAGATCAGGCCCGGCTGTCGCTCAGCGCGGTCGACACGGATTTCGGTATCTCGCCGGGACGCAACACCGGATCGGTCGGGTCGATCGTGCAGGAGGGTGGCCTCGTGGAATCGACGGGACGTTTCCTGCCCGGCTATTATGGATACGGTGCCTACGAACTGCTGGGCGGCGAGTTGCGGCTTCCTTACGGAGCGGGCAACACGCGGTACCGGTTGGCCGTGCAGTCGAATTCGACAGGTCTCTTCTACCAGCGCGGCGGCGACCTGCTGGTGGCGACAAACGGGCTGGCCGTCGCGTATCATTTTGAAATCGGTAGCGGCAATAACAATGCCGCGGCCGTGTATTATGCGGACGGCGGAACGGCGCGTTTCGAGACGCAGCTCCGGCTGCTTTCTGGCGGATCGAGCGTGAATCCGTGTTACGCGGAATTGACGGTGGCGGCCGATGCCGTGGTCGAGGCGGGCAGCACCGTCTATCTGCGCTCGCCGGACACCACGTTGGGAGGACGCACGGCGGTGAACCTGAACCGGGGCGGAACGCTGCGGGCGCCCGCGCTCCTGCAGGGCAAAAACGGCGTCAGCAGTTTGAACGGCGATGGCGGCACGCTGGAGCTGATGCGCAGTTCAGAATACGCGACGCTGTTCGAAGGTCTGCACGCGGTGACGCTGTTCGAGGGCGGGATGGGGCTGAGATTCCCCGGGCCCTCGGGGGCGATCATGACCGGCACGCTGCGGGGCCCAGGCGGCTGGGGCGTGGCGGCCGTGACGTTGTCTGACGGCGGCAGCGGGTATCTGGCGCCGCCGCGCGTGACGCTCGCCGGCGGCAGCGGCAGCAATGCGACGGCGGTCGCCTTGATCGATCACGCATCGGGTGCCGTGACAGGCGCGGTGGTAACCTGCCGGGGCGAGGGGTACGACGAGAACGATGTGCTGACGGTCAGTATCACCGGCGGTGGCGGCAGCGGCTGCACGGGCGTTGCCTCGCTCTCCGAGAACAGGGCTGGGCCATTGGTCAAGAGCGGCTCGCCGCGGCTGGTCATCTACAGTCAGCCCGACTTTGACGGGGAATATGAGGTGCGCGAAGGCCTTTTTCTGCACTCCAGCCGCAATGCGGGATCGCCCCGCGTGCGGGGGGTTCGCGTGAGCGGGCCCGGGGCGGTGTTTCAAAACGGCAGCGGGACGGCGGTTGACAACACGCCTGAAAAATGGGACTTGGTGAATCCTCTGGCTACGCTGACGCTCGGCGGCGACTGGGGCGGCGGTGAAGTGGTCGTGCCGTGCGGCGCCGAGGATACGGTGTATCGGCAACACTACAGTGCGCTGGAATTGGCCTTCGGACGCAGCCGGCTCACCACGACAGGGTACACGCCGACAAACGGCGCCGCGCTGATTCTTGGGACAATCAACAGGGACCCCGGCGGCGCCTTGGCGGTGACCACGACCACCAATCTGAATGTGACCGTCAGCGGCGATCTGTCGGGATTCGCTTTCGGCGCGACGCATCCGGTCGTGCCGGCGGCCAGTGTCGGCGTCACGACGGAACTGGCCACGCTCGACGCGGAGGGACGGATCGTGTCCCTTTCCGAGTATGACGCCGGGTTCGGATCGGACAGCAATCTCTATCTCACGGCGTCGGCGTCGGCCGACGGCTTCGCAGTGAACAGTGTGCGCGTGGACGACGGCAAGGTGCTGACCCTTCAGGAAGGCGGCACGACCGTGGTCGGCAGCGGCGTCGTGCTGGCGCGCGCCGGTACCGGCGGCTTCACGACGCTGAGCGGCGGTACGCTGACCAGCGGCAACGGAACAGACCTGATCCTGACAGATTTCCACAACGCCATCGAACGGCGAAACGTGTCCAACGGCAAGTCCGGACTGGTGGCAGACACCCGCCTCACCGACAACGGCACAGTGCCGATCGCGCTCTTTGCGTTGGGGCGTACGTGGGACCCTGCCGCCATGTCGATCGCAACGGGACCTGCGGTCGAGCTGACCCGCACCGACAACACCTATTCCGGCGGCACATATATCCTGGACACGGCACTGGCGGTCGCAGGCGACGGCTCGCTGGGCGTAGTGCCTGCGCAGCCCACGAACAACATCTTCACCTCCGGCATGGCGATGCTCCGCGCGCCGGCCACCTCTGCGACGGTCACGCTTCACCGCAACCGCGG
>MWEJ01000372.1 GCA_002071025.1 Verrucomicrobia bacterium ADurb.Bin070
CACGGTGGCGGGTGTGGTCGGCGGCTGCGCCGGGATCAGCAGCATGATGTTCACGCGCTTCATCGGCGTGAGCGTAGACATGACCGGCAACTACCTGATCCCGTTCCTGGTGGCCGGGGTCTTCTATCCGGTGATGCTGCTGATCGCGCTGGCGGTTGTAGGCCGGATCGAGCGGCTGGACATCGCCGCCGTGGAGGCCGCCCGTGCCTGATCGCCTGAAACTATCGGTGGGCTACCAGTTGCCCGACGCGGACCGCTTCGCGGATGTCGTGACGGAATACGCTGCGGATATCGACGAGGTCTATTTCCCTTGGCGCGGGACCGCCAGCGGTCGCGGCGTGAGCATCGCGGATGACAGCGAGCAGAGCCAGATGATGTCCGAACTGGCGGAGATACGCGCGGCAGGCGTCCGCCTGAACATGCTGTGGAACGGCAACTGTTACGGCGGTGACGCGATCTCCAGCGCATTGGAACAACGGGTTGTCGGCGCGGTGCGCGAGATCTCGGAACGGATCGGTCTGGACGCGGTCACCACGGCATCGCCCTTTATCGCGCAGCGGGTCAAGCGCGCGTTTCCGGCGTTGGATGTCCGGGCTTCGGTCAATATGGGCGTCAGGTCAATTACGGCGATGCAGTGCCTGGGTGATGCGTTTGACAGCTACTACGCGCACCGCGGGCTCAACCGTTTCCCTGATCGGCTGAAAAAATTACATGATTGGTGCGCGGCGAACAACAAGCGGCTCTATCTGCTGGCCAACAGCGGCTGCATCAACCATTGTCCGGCGCATGTCTTCCACGACAATCTGGTCGCGCACGAGGCTGAGGCCGCTTGTCAGCCGAGTCCTTGGACCGGCTTCAGCGGGGTTTGCTGGGGCTACTACGCCGATCCCGCCAACCATGTCTCGCTGCTCGTGGACAGCACCTGGATCAGACCCGAAGAGCTTGACCATTACGCCGGTATCGTTGACGGCATCAAGCTGGCCACGCGGGTGCACCGTGATCCTGCCCGGGTGATCGCGGCCTATGCTTGCCGCACTTTTGACGGCAACACCTTGAGCCTGTGCGAGCCGGACTTCTCGGCGCTCGCGTATCTCGACAACAAACGCTTTTCAGATCATTGGCTAACGCGCTTCGGCGAGTTGCAGGAACCCGAACGGACCGATTTTTGTAAAAAGGAATTTAGAAATGTCAGCATTAGATGCTAAGGCCGTCAAAGATGCGGCGATGCGCTTCGGGGCGGACGCGGTGGGCATCGCGTCGCTGGACCGTTTCGACGGCGCGCCGCCTGAGATGGATCCGCGCTATATCGCGCCGCGCGCCCGGAGCCTGATCGGCATGATCTTCCGCATCCCGCGCGGTTATCTTCGCGGCTGTGAAGAGGGTACGCACTTTTTCCAGTATCCCTCGATGGGCTACGGCGCGATCAACGAGAACATCGCGCCGACCACGCTGTACGAGACCGCCCGCTTCATCGAGGACCGCGGCTACGAGGGCGTGGTCTACCGCAACACCGGCGGACGCAGCGCACGCTCCGACATGACCGGCGTGGCCGCGCGCGAGGAGTCGCCGGAGCTGCACCGCGTGTCGCAGAAGGGCGGCACCAACTCCTCGCCCAACGTGCGCAGTCTCCTGGCCCGGCCCAGTGCCGAAGGGCTGCCCGCGCCGGATGTCTTCATCCATTTCCGCATCGCAGCCTTCCTGTGCGGGCTGGGCGAGATCGGCTATAGCAAGATGCTGTTGACGCCGCAGTTCGGCCCGCTCAACCGGCAGGCTTTTCTGCTGACCGACGCGGAGTTGGAGCCTGATCCGATCTATGACGGCCCGCAGCTCTGCAACCGTTGCATGGCTTGCGTGGCGTCCTGTCCCGGACAGTGCATCAGCCGCGAAGAGCAGATCAAGATCGAGCTGGCCGACCACGACGTGTCTTGGGGCAAGCTGGACGAATGGAAGTGCTTCGCCTACTACATCGGGGCCAACAAAGCCACCAACCCCTTCATGCCGCGCGACGCGTTCAAGGACATTCCGGACGGCGCGGCGCTGATGCGCGGCGATCCTTCCGTCAGGATCACCGCCGAGAGCTACACCTCTGTCAACGACGCCATCAACCGCCACTACCCTGCCGAGCCGGGCGGCTACAACCCGCCCAAGTGCGGCGGCTGCCTGCGCGCCTGCCTGCATTCGCTGGAGGTGCGCGGCGTGTTGAACCGTCACTTTAACGAGCGTTTCCGTACGCGGAAACCGTGGAAACTGGAGAATGGAGCATGCTGAAATCAGAAGACGTCAAGAAAGCCGCCCGCGCGTTCGGGGCTGATCTTGTGGGGATCGGGAGCGTAGGCCGTTTCGAGGGTACGCCGCCGGAGCGTGACCCGCGGTTTATCGCGCCGGGCGCCCGGAGCATCATCGGACTGGGGTTCCGCGTGCTGCGTGGCTCGCTGCGCGGCGTGGAAGAGGGCACGCACTACTACCAGTTTCCCGAGATGGCGATCGTGCATATCGACGAGATCTACGCGCCGGGGGTGCTGCGGCGCGTGGCGTGTCTGCTCGAGGATCACGGCTTCGAAGGCGTGGTGCAGCGCAGCGTGCCGGACCGGCGGCGCGGGGATGACCCGGGGACGAACCCCGAGCATCTGCCGGTCTTCAAAATCGCGCATTCGGAGCCGGTCGCGCCCGGCCGCCCCGCGCCGGACGTGCTGATGGACTTCAATCAGGCGGCGCAGTTCTGCGGGCTGGGCGCGCCGGGGCTGGCGGGGTTCATCCTCACGCCCGAGTTTGGTCCGATGCAGCGCTTCGCCTTTGTGCTGACCGATGCAGAGCTGGAGCCGGATCCGGTTTGCGAGAGATCGCTCTGCGACAACTGCTCAGAGTGCATCGGGGCCTGCCCGCTCAACGCGATTGACGTGCAGGGCAAACTCGACGCGTGGCAGTGTACGGCGGGTCGCATGGGTGCGCATCTGCGGACCAATCCCTTTTTGTCAGAAGCGGCGGTCAAGGCCGACCCGCGTCTGGCGGAGTATTTCTCGGGTGAAGCCCGCTTCGACGCCGCGGCCGTCGAAATCGTCAGGGAGGTGCTGGAAGCCGCCTATCCGCAGGTGCGTTTCGGCTACAATCCCTCGCTCTGCGGCGCGGCCTGCCAGCGCGCCTGCCTGGCGCATCTGGAGCGAAAGGGCGTCCTGACCCGCACGTTCACAAACGCCTTCAGACCCTAGCGACGCGGCTGGCGCCGCTGGTTCAAAAGGTTCAAGGGTTCAATCGCGGCTCGCGCCGCTGGTTCAAGGGGTTCAATCGGCCTGCGGCCTGGTTCAAAGAGGTTCAATCGCGGCTGGGGGCGCTGGTCGCCGGTCGAGGGTCGCCTGTCTGCGTCCTGAGTCTTGGGTCATGAGTCCTATGCTTTC
Source organism: Verrucomicrobia bacterium ADurb.Bin070 (assembly GCA_002071025.1). GTDB lineage: Bacteria > Verrucomicrobiota > Kiritimatiellia > RFP12 > UBA1067 > DUPH01. Next base: position 3,393 of record MWEJ01000372.1, read on the forward strand.
GCGGAGACCGCTGGCTCCAGCGGCGCGGGTCGCGACGGGTCAGCGGCATTTGCCCTGAACAGCCAAAAGGCAACCGGAACTGATACTGTGCGCTTCAGGCTGGTAAATGGGGTAAGACCACTAATGCGCCCCTGCCGAAGAGCCTGCTGCCGAAGAGCCTGCTTGGCATATCTTGAGGAAAGAGGTATTTTGGGCACTTCACGAGAATCTGTGGGTGTACTCGGGCGGCATAGGCAGGTCGCCCAAGGCGTGAAACAAGGCGATTCT
>MWEJ01000373.1 GCA_002071025.1 Verrucomicrobia bacterium ADurb.Bin070
GCTTGGTCACGGTGAAGATCATCTTCAGCTTGCCGGACATGCCTTCGATATCGATCAGCGACGCGCCGAAGCCCGCCCCGCGCAGATGCGCGATCAGGTCGGAGGTGTCGAACTTCGGCACGATGCGCACCAGCACCGTGCCCAGCGAGAGCCGCTCATCCAGCCGGATGCCGATGTAGTTGCCCACGCCGAACCCCAGCCCGTACGCCAGATAGCACACCGGGTTATCGATGTGGTTCATGATCTGCCGGATCGCCAGCAGCCAGATGATCACCTCGAAGAAGCCGAGGATCGGCGCGTAGACGCGGTACCCCTTGGCCACGAAAATCACGCGCAGGGTACCGATGCTGACATCCAGGATGCGCGCGAAAAAGATCAGCAGCGGCACCACGCACCAGGCGAACACCCACGACTCCATGAACGCTTCACTTGCCATGGTCGTATAGTGTACTGTATTCCCCGCCCGGGGTTCAACGCCGGGTTCGATGCCGCGGACCAGAGGGGAGTTAGGAGTTAGGAGTTGAATACGAAGCGGGGCGAACCGGACTGGGCCGCGCTCGGCATTCCTCATCTGCGGAGTCTCCCGGCCTTGCAGTGGAAGCTCCACCACATCCGCCGGATGGACGATGCCAAGCGTCAACGCGCGCTCGAGAAACTGGAACAAGCCCTTGCACACTGAGCGCCTGCCCACCGTTGCCAGTTAGAGCCGCGCTCAACAGTAGCATTCCGAAACAGCCAGGCGTCTGCGGGCACCTTGTAGAAGGTTTTCTTCATGTCTAATCCGCCTTCCATGCCTCCGTTGCCCCAGCGGCCAAGGTTGTCGAGTTTCTTGATCCAGTCGGCCATGTGCATGGGAATCCGCCGCATGGCCTGGCCTTCGGCAAATAGGCAAGGGGTTTCCTTGTGTTCCGCATCAGCGGGGTGCATACCCGTTTCACTGCCGGTTGGGGTTTCTGGTTCCGGGTTCCGGGTTTCTGGTTCCGGGTTCCGGCAACTCCTCCTTCCTCCCTTCTCCTTTCTCAGGGTCGCCGCGTGTGTTACGATGGCGGCATGAATGTGAAGTCCTTTTGTGTGCTCGCGAGTCTGGCCGCGCCGGCGCATGCGGCGCCGGTCACCTTCACGCACATGGCCGACGCCTCGGCGGGCGAGACCGCAGGCCCCGGCATGATCGTCGTGGCGAATGACGAGGACAACCTGCTGCGCGTCTACCGTCTGCCGGACGGCGGCGCGCCGGTCACGGCTTGGGATCTCGCCCCGCACATGGCGCTGGAAAAGAAATCGCCCGAGATGGACATCGAGGGCTCAGCCCGGATCGTCGACACAATCTATTGGATCACCTCGCATGCTCCCAACAAGACTGGCAAGGCGCGCCCCAACCGCAAGCGCTTCTTCGCGACGCGCCTCCGCGTGGAGGAGGGGAGGCCGCGCTTGGAGCCGGTCGGCCAGCCGGTGACCGCGCTGCTGGATGCGCTGGACCGCGACCCGCGCTACGCGGGCTTCGGCCTGGCCGCCGCCGCGCTTAAGCCGCCCAAAACCCCGGGCAGTCTCAACATCGAGGCGCTCTGTGAAACCGTTGGCGGTGGGCTGCTGATCGGGTTCCGCTCGCCGCTGCCTGATGGCAACGCGCTGATCGCCCCGCTCGAAAATCCAGCCGGGACGGTCAATGGCCGGCCGCCGCGCTTCGGCGCACCGGTGCTGCTGGACCTCGGCGGCAACGGCATCCGCGCTATGGTCCGTACTGTGGAGGGCGTGCTCATCCTCTCGGGCTCGGCACTGAGCGGCGGCGAGGCGCGCCTCTACGCATGGAACGGCCGGACAGACACGCCGCCTGTCCTGCGGCCCGTCCGCTTTCCTTCCGACACCACGCCTGAAGGCTTGATCGCGATCGAGCGCGATGGGGTCCCCGACGTCTTGGTACTCAGTGACGACGGCATGCGTCCGGTGGACGGACAGCCGGCCAAGACCCATCCCGACCCCGTTCGCCGCACCTTCCGCGGCCTTTGGCTGAGCGTTCTCACATCCGGAGAAAACCCCTAGCCGCCGTCGGCGCCCCATCAGCCCGAATAACAAAACGCCTTGAGGTCTTCGGCGTCGAAAGTCGCGCGCCGAACGTCAGCGGCTTCCGCGCCATCACGGCGCGGTGTAGGGTGCGGTCACCCGGTAGAAGCGCTGTGTCAGCGACGTCACCGTGTTGGTCTGCTCATAGGGCGGCCCCGGAACGGCGTGGCCCCAAGTGGTCCACGTCATACCGGTGGAGAGCGCGTTGACATACTGTGTTTCATACACCGTGGGGCTCTGTCCGTTCCAACGGATCACGACCGTCGCGTTGCTGGAGACGTGAACCATGTTGGTGATGGCAATGTCGGCGGTGGGCGCGGGCTGGTAAACCGTGAAGCGGTAGTCCTCCACCTCGCCGTCCGCGGCCAGGCCGAAGGGCAGCAGCGCGGCCGCGCTGCTGAAGCGGAAGCGCGCGAAGGTATCGCCCAGCGCGGCGCCGGACGGAACAGCGATGCCCAGAACGTTGGTGCCGGCCGCCAACGCGCCGTCGGCGACAATCTGATCGGCGGCGTCTGCCCAAGAGCCGTTCTGGTTGAAATCGATCCAGGCGTTGAGCAGGCCGCCGGCCGAGGCCACCACGCGGAACGTGGCGTCGGAGCCGCGCTCCAGCGCGCCGACCAGCGCGACACCGTCTTCGTCGTCACCGCCTGTCATGTCGTCGCCCTGCGCCAGCGGACCGGGCGTCCCGTCCGACTCCGCATCAGGCGCAACCGCTCCCAGATAAAGCGCGGACGGCATGGCGTGTCGCGCGCCGTCGTTGGCGAGCAGCGTCCGATACGGCTTGTCCGGCGCGTCGCCGAAATCCAAAACTTGGATCATGACTGCATAATCCTCCACCTCGCCGTCCTCCAGCAGGCCGGTGTACGTGATCGGCGTTTGCAGCGTGGTGAACCGGAAGCGCGCCATCCGCTGTCCCGGCGCGAGGCCGGCGGGCACCGAGACGCCCAGGGAATTGAGTCCGCTGTTCATGGGCGCGACCGTGAGAATCTGCTCGTTGGCGTCAGCCCAACTGCCGTTGCCGTTGAAATCGATCCAGGCCGACAGAAAGCCGGGCACCGAACAGTGCGCGTCGAGCGAGGCCCCGTAACCCGATATCAGAGGCGAGGTGAAGGCAATGCCGTCCTCGTCGTCGATGCCCGCACCGTCATCGCCGGTGGCGGTCGCGTCCGGCTGGCCGTCCGACTCACCGTCGATGCCTGCGCCCAGATAGACGGCTGGATTGATCACATGGCGCGCACCGTCGTTGGCCAGCAGGGTCGGGAACGGCGCGTCCGGCGCGTCGCCGAAATCCAGATCGCGGTCAAAGAAGACCGAGACGTCAGAGGCGTAGATGTACTCCGGAGGCGGCTCCTGGTATGGACCGGGCGGCGCACCGATAAAGAAGCCGTAATCCACCAGCAGCGTGTCGAGCCAGTGGCTGATTTTCAGAGAAGGGTGACGATTGTAAAAGATGTCCATCCCCATCTGCTGGCTGGCGCGGATGACGCTGTGACGGTAGTCGCTGACGGGCATGCCGCCGCCTGTGACCTGGAAAGACATCATCACCGTGTATGTTGCGCCCGGTTTGATGTCGCCCATCCGCCATGTCGGCACCTGG
>MWEJ01000374.1 GCA_002071025.1 Verrucomicrobia bacterium ADurb.Bin070
CACAACCGTCAAGCACAAGAGGGCGGCTGCGCATGAACTACGGACATATAGGCTGGTCATATCTGTCTCCCTTCGACGTGTTGGTTTCAAAATGGGTCAGCAGTGTGCAAAAGAACACCACTCTAATCTTACCTCTTATTGGCTTATGGGGGCAAGGCCGAAATGGAAGATTACCTACAAACACGCTTCTCAGCCGTGACAGGCCGGCCATTTTCATGCTATAGTGCGTCTTCCTCTATGAGCAAGAGACCGTCACAGTTTGATTTCTGGTTCGCCGTCAACAACACGGAGATCGTGATGCCGCCCAAGCGCCATCTCGAAACCTTCGGCAACACCATCATCAACTACTATCTGGTGAGTGAGCTGATGGATGCCGCGGGTAAAGTCCGGGTGCGAGAGGGACGCATGCAGGCGCTGCGGCCCCAGATCATCACGCCCTCCGCCTATTCCTCGACCCTGCTCGAAGGCTTCGGCGAACAGGCGCAAAAATATCTGGAGTGGCTCAAGGAGCATGAAGATTCGGTGCGCATCCTGCGCTACGGCTACACCCTCAAGCAGGAGGCCTTCAGCGAGCAGGTCCTGACCGACACGCCCGAGGCGGTGCTGGAACGCGTGGCGCGTGAGGCAGCCGCCAAGAACGATCCGTTTGCCGCCGTGGTCAAGGGGGTGGATGACCCGTGGGATGTCTGTCTCGTGCGCCTGTTTTGGGCCGTGATCCAGAACTCCGCGCAAGCCAACATCCGCGAGCTGCACGAGCGCCGCATGTTCGAGCTGCAGGACGGCCTGCCCGCAGGTCTGCGCGACGAAATTGAGAAGGGTTTTCTGGCCGCCTCCAAAGACGCAAACCTGATCAAGCCGCTCGGCAAGCTTCTGCAAGATCACGGCCTCTTCGAACGTTTTCAGGACCGGTTCTTCGACCTCATCCAAAAACGCGGATAACGCTATGACCATTACCGAAAAAATCCTGGCCCGCGAATCGGGCGCCTCTCTGGTTTCCCCCGGCGACAACATCTGGGTCAATGCCGGCATCCTGCTGACGCACGATGTCTGCGGCCCCGGCACCATCGGCATCTTTCAGCGCGAGTTCGGCAAAGACGCCAAGGTCTTTGACCCTGAAAAAATCGTCATCCTGCCGGACCACTATATCTTCACGGCCGATGAAAAGGCCCACCGGAATGTGGACATCCTGCGCGCCTTCGTCAAGGAGCAGGGCCTGCCCTACTTCTATGATCCCGGCACCGAACGCTACTGCGGCGTCTGCCACGTGGCCCTTCCCGATCTTGGCCACGTGCGTCCGGGCGAGACGATTTTCGGCACCGACTCGCACACCTGCACGCACGGTGCGCTGGGCGCCTTCTCGACCGGCATCGGAAACACTGACGCGGGCTTCATCATGGGAACCGGCAAGCTGCTGGTCAAAGTCCCGCCCACGCTGCGCTTCGTGCTGGACGGCGAGATGCCGGACTACCTGTCGGCCAAGGACCTGATCCTGCATATCATCGGTGACATCGGCGTGGACGGCGCCACCTACTGCGCGATGGAGTTCACCGGCACGGCGATCGAGGCGCTGAGCATCGAGGAGCGCTGCACCATCTGCAACATGGCGGTCGAGGCCGGCGCCAAGAACGGCATCATCGCGCCCGACGCCCAGACGCTCGCCTATGTCAAAGCCCGCACCGCCAAGCCGTTTGAACCGCTCTACAGCGATCCCGGCGCGCAGGTCCAGGCCGAGTACCGGTATGACGTCGCGACGCTCGAGCCGGTCGTGGCCCGGCCGCACCTGCCCGACAACAAAGCGCTGGCGCGCGCCTGCCGCGACGTGAAGGTTGACCAGGTCTACATCGGCTCCTGCACCGGCGGCAAGCTCGAGGACTTCGTCATGGCGGCGCGGATCATGAAGGGGCGGAAAGTCGCCGTGCGCACGCTGCTCGTGCCGGCCACGCGCGTGGTGGAGCAGGGGCTCGTCGATACGACGATCGACGGCCAGAGCCTGCGCCAGATCTTCGAGGCGGCAGGCGTCGAGCCGATCGCGCCGCCCTCCTGCGCGGCCTGCCTCGGCGGACCGATCGACACCTTCGGGCGCACCCACGGCCACGAGGTCGTGGTCAGCACAACGAACCGCAACTTCATCGGCCGCATGGGCTCGAAGGATTCGCAGATCTACCTAGCCTCGCCCTATACGGCGGCCGCCAGCGCCCTCACCGGCCACATCACCGACCCGCGCGATATCGCCTAGCGCCACGGCGGGCCATGCGCCTGCCCATTCTATCAGGAGAGACACCCCATGCCCAAAGACACCCTCATCCGCGGCCCCGTCTACGTGCTCGAAGACAACATCGACACCGACCTGCTTATCCCGGCGTGCTATCTGAACCTCGTGCCCACGATTCCGGAGGAGTACCGCAAACTCGGCTCGTACGCGCTCGCCGGCTTGCCCGACTCCTTCCCGAAGTTCGCCTCGAACCCGGACGGCACCACGCCCTTCCCGATCGTCATCGGCGGCCGCAACTTCGGCTGCGGCTCGTCGCGCGAGCACGCGCCGATCGCCCTCGGCGCTGCCGGTGCGAAGGCGGTGGTTGCCGAGAGCTATGCGCGCATCTTTTTCCGCAACTCGGTCGCCACCGGCGAGATCTTCCCGCTGGAGTCCCAGACACGCCTGTGCGAGGCGTTCAAGACCGGCGACGAAGCCGAGATCGACATGACGTCGAACACCCTCACGCGCCTTGCGGACGGCGCGGTCTTCCCCCTGAAACCGATCGGCGCGGTCGCGCCGGTCATCGCCGCCGGCGGCATGTTCGCCTATGCCCGCGAGATCGGGATGATTAAGAAATGAGCACTCGGAGCACACGCGTCATCGCCATCGCCAACCAGAAGGGCGGCGTCGGCAAAACGACCACGGTCGTCAACCTGGCCGCCGCGCTCTCTCAGATGCAGAAGACGGTCTTGGTCATCGACCTCGACCCGCAGGCCAACGCCACCAGCGGACTCGGCCTGCAGCGCCAGCCGGGCCTCAGCCTCTATCCGGTCCTCACAGGAGCGGCCGATGTGGCAGACATCATTCAGGCCACGCCGTACGAAGGCATCAACATCATCCCGTCCGAGCTTGACCTGGCCGGCGCGGAGATCGAGATCGCGCGCCAGGAAAACCATCTGGCCGTGGTCCGCAACGTGCTCGACCGCGTGCTCACCGCCGGCGTCTTCGACTATGTGCTGATGGACTGCCCGCCTTCACTCGGCATCCTGATGACCTCCTCACTCGCGGCGGCCGACGGCATTGTCGTCACCATGCAATGCGAGTATTACGCCATGGAGGGGCTGAGCGTGATCACCTCGCTGATCGACCAGCTCCGCGCCAACGGGGTCAATCCGGACCTGCAGCTCGAGGGTATCCTGATGACGATGTTCGACGGCCGCACGCGCCTGGCCGCCGACGTGGTGTCGGAGGTGCGCGCGCACTTCGGCGAGAAAGTCTACGACACCGTCATCCCGCGCAACGTGCGCATCAGCGAGGCCCCCAGCTTCGGCCAGCCGGTGCTCTTCTACGATCCGTCAAGCCGCGGCGCGGAGGCCTATCGCGCCTTTGCGGCCGAGTTCGCGCGCCGCACCGCGCCGGCCGTCCGCATGTCGTAAAAGACGCGCGCTGCCCCAATG
>MWEJ01000375.1 GCA_002071025.1 Verrucomicrobia bacterium ADurb.Bin070
CGACGCTTCGGCATTGAATGCCGGGCATAAAGATGCGACAATCGCCTTGTGGTTTTCTTGAAAAAAAAGGTGAGCGGGGTCGCTGTGTGCCCCTTGGCTGCGCTCGTGTGGGTTTGCATGGGGCTGGCGCAGACGGCGGAGGGCCCGCGCCTGCCGCGCGGCGCCGCGCCGGCCGCGCCGGTCTATTCGCGCGACGGTACGGTGGTGGTCTACGCGCCGGGAGACAAGGCCGGTTACCGCATGCCGGTGCTGACCTTCGTGACGCAGTTCAGTGCCGAGTTGCAACGGGTGCTGCGGCTCAAGCTGGGATCGCAGCTCGCGCCGCTGGAGGTTGCGATCGGTGGCCAGAGCGACGGCGACACGCGCGTGCTGACGGTGCGCCTGCGCGATGCAGGCGGCGGCGTGGTACGCGAGCGGATCGAGCTGCCTGATCCCGAGGCGGCGGATCTGGATCTGTTCCGGCGCGCGGTCTGCGTGGCGCTGTTGCGGGGCTGGATGGCGGAGGCCGGCGGAACCGAAGCCACCATGCAGGATGTGCCGGGGTGGCTGATCGACGGACTGTTGCGCTACATCGACCGCGAGCGGCGCCAAGCGGACGTCGACCGCACGCTGCTGCTTTGGTCGCGGGCCTGCCTGCCGCCGGCCGCCGCGCTGCTGGAGGCGGACAGCCTGGCGGCCACGCGCGAGCCTGCGGTCGCTGCGGTGCTCGCGAGCTGGCTGATGGAACGGCGCGACGGGGTTTCGCATCTCGAACGCCTTCTGCGCGCGGCAGCGACCGGCACGCCGTGGTCGGTCGGCCAGGCCGCGCGGCTGCTAGCCGGAGGAGACGATGCGGCGGCCTTCGACGCGCATGTGGATCGGAGGCTGTTGGCCGAGAGCCGCGTCGTGGCGCGGCCGGGGCTGACGACCGCCGGGATTGTCCGGCGTTTCCGCGCGCACCTGTTGCTGTATCCCGCGTTTTATGATAAAAACCTGAGCGATACCCATCCGTGGTGCACGCTTCAGCAGGCGGTGGTGCGCGCGCAGGACCCTGCGGTGCGCGCAGCGGCCGCCGCGCAAGGTGTACGCATGAAGATCGCCGCTGTCGGGCGCGATGGCATGCTTCTTGCTGTTTCAGAGGCTTACAGCACCTTTTTCGGTGCGTTGGCGCGCGGTGCGAAGCAGGGGGAGTTGACGCGCCTGCTGCTGGAGGCTGAGGGGATGCGGCGGACGTTGGAGCGGCGCGTAGCGCAAGGCGAGGTGTTTCAGCGGGACGCGGGCTCGGAGGTACAGGGTGACGGCGCGCAAAGGAAGTGACATGGCGAAAGCGGACGGAAATCAGAAAACGATTGTCGGCAAGATCCATCCGGATGTGCTGTCGTTCACGGTCGGCAAGGATCCTGTGCTTGATCTGGAACTGGCGGTGTGGGACTGTCTGGGCACGGCAGCGCATGTGACGATGCTTTCCAAGATGCGCGTTAAGCCTCCGATTATGGGGACTGAAGAACGCAACCGGGTGGTCGCTGCGCTGGTGGAGATCATGCGCGAGGCGCGCGCCGGAGCCTTTACGATCACCGAGGCCGATCAGGATGTGCATCTGGCGGTGGAGCGGCGGCTGACCGAACGGTTGGGCGATCTGGGGCGTAGGGTGCACACCGGGCGCAGCCGCAACGACCAGGTGGCGGTGGACATCCGCCTGCACGCCAAAGATCAGTTACTGGGGCTGACCGAAGAGGTCGCCGCGCTGGCTGAGCGGCTGGCGGCGTTCGGTCGGCGCCACGCGCGTCTGCCGATGGTGGGGCGCACCCACCTGCAGCCGGCGATGCCGAGCACGGTGGGCCTGTGGGCCACGGGGTATGCCGAGCTGCTGTTTGACGACCTGCCGCTGGTGGAAGCCGCTTACATCACGAACGACCGTTGTCCGCTCGGATCGGCGGCCGGATACGGGGTGCCGCTGCCGCTCGATCGCGCGCTGACGGCGCGGCTGTTGGATCTCGCGCGCCCGCACCACAACGTTTTCCACGCGAGCAACGCGCGCGGCAAAAATGAGGCGGTGATGCTCGCCGCCTGCGGGCAGCTCATGCTGAGCCTGGCGCGCCTGGCCGAAGACCTGATTCTGTTTTCGATGCCGGAGTTCGGGTACTTCGTGCTGCCGCCCGAGCTGTGCACCGGCAGCAGCATCATGCCGCAGAAGTACAATCCGGATGTGCTGGAACTGATCCGCGCCAAGGCCGCGACGGTGCTGGGCTACGGCACGGCGGCGAACACCATTCTGAAGGCGCTGCCGGGCGGTTACAACCGCGACCTGCAGGAGACCAAGGAGCTGTACATGGAAGGGGTGCGCGTGACGCGCGCGTCGCTGCGCATCATGGCGCTGATGGTCGCCGCGCTCAAGGTGCGGCCCGAGCGCCTGCGCGCGGGGTTCACGCCGGGCGTGTTTGCGACCGACCGCGCGTTGGAGCTGGTGGCCGGGGGCATGCCGTTCCGCGACGCTTACCAGCATGTGCGGTCGCATCTCGATGAACTGGAGGCGGCCGATCCGGATCAGGCGGTGGCCGCCAAGACGCACGAAGGCGGCACGGCCGGACTGGACTTCGATTTTTACCGCACGCGTGCCGGCGAGGTGCGCCGGTGGGTGCGCGAACGGCGCAGGCACGCGTATGCGGCCTTCGCCAGGTTGCTGGGTGTGGCGTTTCCAGTGGCGTGAACGGAACAGGGTTTGTGTAGGGAAGACGGGAGAAAGGATCACGAGCATGAGGATTCAACAGGTGGTGGCAGGCATCGGGATGTTCCTGGGCACGGCGGCGTGCGCGGTGGCGCAGGAAGCAGCCGCGGTCGCGGCGTCGCCTGCGGTCAAGGGCTACGGCATGTCGTTCAGGCAGGCGTGGGAGTACGGCGGCTGGGTGATGTGGCTGCTTGCAGCGATTTCTGTGTTTGCCCTGGCGATGGTCTTCTATTTCATGATCGTCCTGCGTTCCGGCGCGGTGACGCCGCATGAGCTGATGGTGGATCTGCTCGCGCGCATCCGCGCCAATGACTTGAATGAGGTGCGCCGGCTTTGCGACCGCCATCCCTGCGCGCTGTCGTCCGTCGTGTTGGCGACGCTCGACTGCATGCGCAACGTGCCGCAATGCGACGTGGCGCTGCTGCGCGGGGCGACCGAGTCGGAGGGCGCGCGACAGGCCGACGCGATCCAGGGCCAGACCGAGTTCCTGCTGGACGTGGCGACGATCGCCCCGCTGCTGGGGCTTTTGGGTACGGTGCTGGGCATGCTCACCGCCTTCGGGTCAGTGGCCAGCGACATCGCCAGCGCCAAGCCGGTGGTGCTCGCGGCCGGCGTGTCGCAGGCGATCGTCACGACGATCTTCGGCCTCATCGTCGCGATTCCCTGCATGGCCTTCTACGCCTGGTTCCGCCGCCGCGCGAGCCGTCAGATCGCCAACCTGGAGACCGCCTCGGCTGAGATCATGACTGCGATCATCGGCGTAACCTCGGGTGGCAAGGGCTCCGCCTACACTGACCGCTAACCGAAGGAAGGAGCGCCAGCCATGAACTTCCGCAAGACCCGACGGGGCGTGCTTCCGACGTTCCAGATGACGTCCATGATGGACATCATCTTTCTGCTTCTTTTTTTCTTCATTACGACTTCGGTCTTTTCGCAGTGGGA
>MWEJ01000376.1 GCA_002071025.1 Verrucomicrobia bacterium ADurb.Bin070
GGTGCGCGGGCCGGTCAAGGTGGCCGCGCACCTGGTCTTCGGCCTGATGGTCATCGCCGCCGAGCAGATCCTCAGACTGATTGTCTGACCCGCGCCGGACACCGCGCTGAAGCTCCAGAATGACTCCACAGAAGCAGCTTGGGGACGGGCGGAGGTGTTATACATATAAACATTATCAATTTATCCCAAAATAGAAATACGGTCATCATTGCATAGAACGGCCGTCAAACAGGCATTTTCTCCTTCCAAAACCCCTCGCGATGGCCGCCGTAGGCGGAGATCGCGAGGGGTTTTGCAAGAGCCTCAGGAAAAAAGGATTCTGGCTGCTGACCACCCCGTCCGGCTTGATCATTTTTTTCTCCAGCCCGTAAAGAGAATGTATGTTACAGGAATCATGATCAGGGTCAGGAGGCCCGCCACGAGAATCCCGCCGACAGAAGCGATGCCGATGCCTGTGCGGTTCTCCGAGCCGATGCCCGTTCCCAGAGCCAGCGGCAGCATGCCGATACCGGACGCGAGGATGACCATGAGCACGGGGCGGAACTCGGCTGCAACGGCGTTGAGCATGGCTCGGTGTGACGTCATGCCTGCCGTCAGATTCTGGCCCAGTTTGTCGGCGATCAGAATGGCGGGATTCACCACCACGCCGATCAGCAAGAGGACTCCGAGCAGGACAAAGACGCCAGCGGTCGCGCCACTGAGATACAGCGCCCAGATCACGCCGATCAGTCCCATGGGCAGCGTGGCCAGCACGAGGAACATCCGCCGCCAAGACTCCAGCACGGCGGCGAGCGTCAGCAGGGTCAGGAACGCCGAGAGAATGATCGCCTCTGCGAAATCGGCAAGGCTTTCGCCCATCATCTCGCTTAAGCCTGTGAAGCCCAGCGTGTATCCGGCAGGGATCAGTCCGCTCGTTTCCGCGCTCGCCGTCAGCCGGTTGCGCACGTCGCCCAGTTTCGCGTCCGCCGTGATGTCGCCGACAATTTTAACTGCGCGCTGTTTATCGAAGCGGTAGATCATGATCTTCGTCCGGGCATCCTTTACATCAGCCACGGTTTCGAGTGTGACGGAACGTCCGTCTTTCGCCGGCAACAGAAATTCCCGCACCTGATCGCGGCCCGGTTCCTCTCTGAATTTGACGCGGATATCGTAGGTCCGGTCGCCTTTTTTATAGTCCGCCGCCTCGATGCCCTCGACGTTGGCGCGCACGGTCCAGGCAAGCTCCTCGGCGGTGATTCCGGCGTCCGCCATGACGGCCCGGTTCGGCGTCACGCGGAGTTCGCTTTTCGCATCCCTCACCGTGGTGTCGATGAAGCCGACGCCGCTGAGAGTCTTGAAGCGTTGCTGCAGGCCGATGCCGGTCGCGTCCAGCGTGTCCAGATCGTCCCCTTTGAGGGTCAGGTCCAGTTGCAGGCTCTGGCCGCCGCCAACTGTAGCAGGAACCGTCGCGGTGGCGATGACGTCTGTCTGTCGCGAGAGCAGCGTTTGGATTTCGGTGATCCGGTCAAAAACGGACCAGTCGCGTTCGGTTTTGTTTTTGAAAACCAGCGTGAACATCGCAAGATACACGCCCTCATTCGCCTGACCGCCTACGGCGTCCGCGCGTCCGACCAGCGCGAGCGTATGCGTTCGGTCGGGCATGCCGTCGAACAGTTTTTCCAATTCGTTCATCCGCCGGACGGTATGTTCCAGATCATAGTAAGGGGGGAACTCCAGGCGGATGAATACCCGGCCGTAGTCGTTGTTGTCGAAAAAGCCGGCGCTGATCCGGTTGCCGTAGAACTGCCAGGTGATGACGAACAACGCGATGCCCGCCAGAACGACGCTTGCCGTCGCCCAGCGCCGGTCCGTCAGTCGTTTCAGAAAATATGCGTATCCCCGGCCGTAACGCAGCACACGCTCCGTCCAGCGCGCGCCCAGCCGTGAGGCCCAGTTTTCTTTGCGCTCGCTCGCGGGCTGCAGAAAGAGCGCGCAGAGCATCGGCGTCATCGTGAAGCTGATGAAGATCGAGACGGCGTTGACGATCAGGGTGGTGCCCGCGAAGGGCACGAATGTTTTGCCGACGAGGGTGGTCATCATGGTGATCGGCAGCATGACCACCACGTTGGTTCCGGCGGAGGCGAGGACGGCCACCGTCATTTCGGAGGTGCCGACGCGCGCGGCCTCCCAGCGGTCAGGGATGTCGTCGAAGCGTTTGACCACGTTTTCAAGCACCACGATGGAGTTCGACACAAGAATACCCGTCGACAGGCCGATCGCCAGCAGGGTCACCTGATTCAGCGAGTAGCCCGCCAGCTCCATGAAGAATAGCGAGATGATGACGGTCACCGGCATGGTGATGGCTACCACAAGTGTCGTCCGGATGTTGACGAGGAAGGCAAAGAGGATGGCGGCACACAGCAGGATGCCCGAAACGATGTCATTGAACGTCGCATCGACCGAGGCCTGCACGTCTCCGCCGTCGTCCGTCACCCAGACCAGTTCCATGCCGGGCGGCAGAGTCTTTTTGACATCGTCGAACCTTTTTTTAGCCGCGTTCACCACCTTGACCGTGTTGCCCTCGGCCTTCTTTACGATGCGTAGAGCGATACCCTGCCGTCCGTCGAGAAACGCCCGCTGACGGACTTCTTCGGACGCGACGCGCACCGTTCCGAGGTCTTTGAGGTAGCGGCGCTGTCCGTCTTTTGTGGCGACCTCGAGGTTTTGGATGTCGTCGACGGCGTCGTATTCCGCGTAGAAGCGGACGTTGTATTCGCTGCCGCTTTCACGTATACGCCCGCCCGGCACATTGACGATCCCGCGCTGGAGGGCCGCGACGATCTCGTGGCTCGTCAGCCCGGCGGCCGCCACTTTGGCGCGATCCAGCTCCACCCAGACCTCGCGCTCATTGCCGCCGACCAGCTCGACTTTCTCCACCCCGCGGACGGTCGAAAAGCGGTCGTCCAGTTTGTTGTCGGCATAGTCATACAGTTCGTCCGCGGGGATGTCTCCCGTCAGAAACACGGTGGCGACAGTCACTGCATTGATGTCCACCTTCTCGATGACGGGGCGTTCCGCGTCGTCCGGCAGGTCTTCGAGAACCGTGTCCAGCTTCTCGCGCACGTCGTCCGAGGCCACATCGACATCCACCCCCATCTCGAACTCGAGCAGGACGTTGCACACATTCTCCAGACAGGTCGAGGAGACATGCTTCAGGCCGTCCAGGCCGGAGACCGCATCCTCGATATGTTTGGCGACGTCCTTCTCCATGTCTTCGGGCGAGGCACCCAGCCAAGTGGTCGTGACGGTGATGTACGGGATGTCGACGCTCGGCAGGGATTCGAGCGAGAGTTTCCGGTAGGCGTTGAAACCGAGGGCGATCAGCGCGATGAGCAGGCAGCTCATGGCGATCGGGCGTTTGGTTGATGCGTTGGCGAGAAACATAGGAGGGTCCAATAGAGTTCGTTAGTTCGTTAGTGCGGCCGTTCGTTAGTTGAGCGTGTTAGTTCGTTAGTGGGGTGCGGTGCATGACTCACGCACTTCCGCACTCACGCACTATTTAACGTCCACCTTGATCCCGTCGGTGGCCTGGGACTGGCCTTCGCTCAAGACGCGGTCGCCCTCGGCGAGCCCTTCGAGGATCTCGGTCCAGCCGTCGTTGCGC
>MWEJ01000377.1 GCA_002071025.1 Verrucomicrobia bacterium ADurb.Bin070
GATCGACGACTGCGCGCGGATCGACCGTCCGCTGGCCCGGCTCGCCGCGCTGGTGCGCGACACGCCCGATCTCGCGCGCGCTTCGGCCGTCTGGCTGTTGCGCGTGGCGGTCAGCGACGGCGACGAAACGCCGGCCGAGACCGACTGCATCGCCGGTTACGCGCGACCGGCCGGCCTTCACGATGACGATCTCCGCAACGCTTCGCTGCTTTATGTGCGCCGCTCAGCCTCCGCGCAGGAACGGCGCGATGCCTGCTGCACGCTGGGCGTCCCCTACAGTGCCGATGACGCGCAGATCAAAAGCGCGTACCGCGCGCTCAGCCTCACGTATCATCCGGACAAACACAGCGGCCTCGACCCGGCCATCCAGGCGCTGACTGCCGAGAAGTTCGCGCAGATCAAGGCAGCCTACGACACACTCAGCGGACGGTCGTCGGACGACTGGTTCGCGCGCGACGCCGCCACAGGACATCTTGTGGCCGCCACGGCCGGTGCCGCGGTCCGCTGTTTCGTCTGCGGCGAACGCGCGGCCCTGCCGGCAGAGGCCCGCCAGATCGACTCAGCGCGCTGCGCCCAGTGTCAGACCCTGCTGGCTTTCGACCGCGACCTCGCCGCCCACCTCCTGTCTCGCCGCTAACAGGCCTGAACATCCTTTTGAAGCGCCCGGCCGATCTGCTACACTGCTGTCATGAACAATCAGGTGTATCGGGTTGCCTGCGGTGACTATGAAGCGGCCTTGGCGCCGGCGCTGGACCGGATGCTGGAGATGGCCGGCTGGCTCGCCGACTCTGCGATAGCGGGCCAGCGGGTGCTGGTCAAACCCAACCTGCTGACTGACCGCGCGCCCGAACAGGCGGTCACCACGCATCCGGCACTGGTGCGGCTGGTGGTCCGCCGTCTCAAGGCGGCCGGCGCGCGGGTCACAGTCGGCGACAGCCCGGCCAGCGCCGCGAATCTGGCGTGCGTGTGGGAACGCTCCGGTATCGGCGCGGTGTGCGCCGAGGAGGGGGTGCCTCTGATCGCGCTCGAACAGGCCGGCGCCGAAACGTTCACGCTCGACGGCTTCACCTTTCCGATCGCGCGCCCGGTGCTGGAGGCCGACCGCATCGTCAACCTGCCCAAAGTCAAGAGCCATTCGCTCACCCTGCTGACCGCCGCCGTCAAGAACATCTACGGCACGATCCCCGGCTACGCCAAGACCACCCTGCATCGCCAGTACCCCAAACCGGAGGTATTCGGACGCCTGGTGCGCACGCTCTGGCGCGTCATGCCGCCCTGCTGGACCCTCGCCGACGCGGTTGTCGGCATGGAGGGTCAGGGCCCCGCCAACGGGCGTCCGGTCCCGCTCGGCTTTCTTGCCGCAGCCGAAGACCCCTTTGCAATGGACCGTGTCTTGTGCGCGATGCTGCACATCGATCCGAGCCGCGTCCCCTATTTGGACGCCCGCGCGGAAGTTCCGCAGCCGATCGGCGACCCGATCACCGTCGCCGCGTTCGATGTGCCGTCGGGGGCCCACTTGCTGCGGCTGTTGCCGGACTGGTTGGTCCGGCGTGCCGGACGCATCATTTGGGTGCGGCCCGCCTTTTCGCCGGAGGCGTGTGTCCGCTGCGGCCTGTGCGTGAAGGCCTGTCCGGTTCATGCCCTCAGCCTACCCGCCGGCGCACCGGTCCCACTGCTGAACGGACAACGCTGTATCAGTTGTAGTTGCTGCCACGAGATCTGCCCGAAAGACGCCATCCGCATGACCCAGTCGCCCGTCCTGCGCTGGGTAAAGGTCTTCAAAGGCATGGAGTGACGCTTTCCCTGCCCCAATCGGGGCGTGTTCCCGCATTGACAATGTCGGCACGCCTAAGGCATCATTACGGCCTACTTGAAAGCCGGGGGATGCGGCCACGGGTGCGCAAACCGGCACCACACAGTTAAGGAGTAAACGTATGGCACGCGTGTATAATTTCGGAGCGGGGCCCGCGACCCTGCCGGTGGACGTTCTGCAAGAAGCCCAGGCCGATCTGGTGGACTACAAAGGCTCGGGCATGTCCATCATGGAGATGTCGCACCGCGGCAAAGAGTACGACGCCGTTCACAACGAAGCAGTTGCGAACATCAAAGAGCTGCTCGGTCTGAACGACGACTACGCGGTTTTGTTCCTGCAAGGCGGCGCGAGCCTGCAATTCGCCATGCTGCCCATGAACTTCCTGGGCGAAGGCCAAACCGCCGATTATGTCAATGCCGGCTCGTGGGGCGCAGCAGCCGTCAAGCAGGCTCGGCTCATCGGCAACGTCAGCATCGCGGCCGACTGTCAGAAGGACATCCCGACGCGCATGCCGGAGCTGTCCGAGATGAAGTGGACGCCCGGCGCGGTGTACAGCCACATCACCACCAACGAAACCATCTCCGGCGCACAGTTCAAGGCGCTGCCCGAAACCGGTTCGCCGCTGATCGCCGACATGTCGTCGGACATCCTCTCCCGCCCGCTCGATTACACCCGCTGCACGGTGATATACGCAGGCGCTCAGAAAAACCTCGGCCCTTCCGGCGTCGCGCTGGTCGCGATCCGCAAGGACTTCGCCGAGAAGGGAAACATCTCGCTGCCGGCGATGCTGCGTTACCAGACGCACATCGAAAACAACTCGCTCTACAACACGCCGCCCTGCTTCAGCATCTACATGCTCTGCCTGACCACGCGCTGGCTGAAAAAGGTGGGGCCTGAGAATCTCTTCAAGCAGAATCGCGACAAGGCCCAACTGATTTATGACGCCATCGACGCGTCGGGCTTCTACCGCGGCACCGCCAAGAAAGAGTATCGTTCAGACATGAACGTCACCTTCCGCCTGCCGACCGAAGAGCTTGAGACGCTCTTCATCAAGCAGGCTTCCGAGGCGGGCATGAAGCAGCTCAAGGGGCACCGCTCCGTGGGCGGTATCCGCGCGTCGATCTACAACGCCTTCCCGGTCGACGGCGTCCAGGCGCTGGTCGCGTTCATGAAGGACTTCGAGGCGCGCAACGGCTGAGCGCCGCCGGCGTTTTGCGCACGAAAAAAGGCGGGGCACACGCCCCGCCTTTTTTCATTCCGGGCCGGTTATGGCAACAGCGCGGGGCGCTGCTTTTCGCCCACCACGCGATGCGCCACGCGCTGCAGCACCGCGGCATCCTCGGCGGAGACGCCCTTGGGCACGAAGACATTGCCGACCACGCTCGTGTCGTAAAAGAACTCGAACCAGACACAGCCCAGCAGGTAGATGCCCTGCGTATTCGCATGGAATTTGTCCTCGCCAAGCCGGAACGCCCCGCTCTTCGGATCCTTGCGCCACGTGTAGCCGCTGTGCAGCGAACGTTTCTCGGTCGGCAGCGCGGGATAAACCGCCGTTCTGGGATCGAATGCCGGATCAGGCACGAATTTGCCCCACGCCGGATCGCGGCGCGCGGCCTCCATGGCGTCACCGCTCGGAATCAACCGCACCCCCTTGGCCTGGCAAAAGGCATCATAGGCCGTACGCACCTTGCGGTACATGTCGTCCGTGGAGACGAATCCCTTGGTCCCGCCGACCGGATGATCATCGCGATAAGCCCAGGTCTGATGCACCACGATTTCGGCCTGAGGCGCATACTTGCGGATGATCGCGATCAACCGGTCCGCGCCC
>MWEJ01000378.1 GCA_002071025.1 Verrucomicrobia bacterium ADurb.Bin070
TACGGCCGACCTGAACGGCTACGCGCTGATGATCGGCAACAACCATCAGGACAGCACCTCCCCGACCCACGGATCAGGCACTTTGACCATCAACGGCGGCGAGGCGCTCTTCACCAACGGCATTGTCAAGGTCGGCAGCAAAAGCAGCGACTCCACCGGCGCGCAGGCCATCGTGCTGAATGGCGGCGTGCTGGCCACGCGGCGGATTTATGTGGATGCCAGCACGAAGGTGGCCAAGACGCTGACCTTCAACGGCGGCACGCTGCGCCTGAGCGGCAGCGGTGCGCTGATCGACGGCCCCGGCGCGACAAACGGCACGCTGACGGTGAATGTCGGCGACGGCGGCGCGGTCATCGACACGGGGGCCCACGCGCTGACGCTCGCGCCGCCGCTGCTGGGCGCGGGCTCGGGCGGATTGACCAAGTTCGGCTCGGGATCGCTCACGCTGACCGGAGCGAGCACCTACCTCGGCCCGACGCGCGTGATGGGCGGGATGCTGCGCCTGGGCGGCGCGGCGACGGCCCTTCAGCCCGATCTCGCGGTGGCTTCCGGCTGCGGCGTGAGCCTGTGTGACGGAGCGTTGACAGTCTTCGCGCCGCGCACGCTCGCGTTCGGCAGCGCCGCACCCGTAGCCGTGGAACTTGAGACAGCAGCAGACAGCGCGGCTAGCGACCGCCTGGTGCTGCCGGCCGGAGCCGTGCTGGACCGCCTCGCGTTCGCCCCGGTGGTTCAGGGCACGCAGATCCGGTCGACGCGCCCGGGTGATTATGTGGTGCTCGCCTACACGGGCAGTGCGCCGGACATCAATCGTTTCTCGGTGCCTGACCCTGCGGTGAACCGCACCTACAGTTTTCTTCTGAACGAAGGCGAGAAGACCGTTACGCTGCGCATTGCCGCTGGCGGGGCGGTCTCTGAATGGATCCTGCCGGGCGGAGGCGCGTGGGAAACCGCGGGCAACTGGACGTTCCCGCCGGCCAACGCCGCCGGCAGTGCGGTGCGTCTGGGCGCGGCGATTCTCGCGCCGGCCACGGTGAGCGCGGCGTCGCCGGTCACGCTGGGTACGCTGACTTTCGACAATCCGAACGCCTACACTCTAACCGGCGCGGGTTTCACTTTTGACGCCGAGGGCGCAACGGCATCGGTCGCAGCCGTGCAGGGGGCGCCTGTCATCAGTGCGCCGCTGACCTTGGCCGACGATCTGGCCGTGGTGCCGGATGCCGGCGCGTCGGTCACGCTGGCCGGCGCGGTCGGCGGTGACGGCGCACTGATCAAAACCGGCGCGGGCGAAGTGATCGTGACGCAGGCCAATACGTTCGGCGGCGGCGCGCGTTTGCAGCAAGGCTCGGTTGTCCTTTCCGGCGCGGCCACCCTGGGCAGCGGCCCCGTCACAGCCGAGGGCGGATCGGGATTTCGGATTGAAGGCGCGACCCCGGTCACGCTGACCAACGACCTGTCGATGGCGAAAGGGATCTCCTGCAACACGGTCGGCGCGGACCTGACGCTGGACGGGAACCTGACGTGGGCGAACGGCCAGTCCCTGCATAAAAACGGGCCGCATGAGCTGCGCCTGAGCGGCACGTCCGTCGGGGCTTCCGGCGCGCGCATCAACATCGAGCGCGGCACGGTGCGCTTTCTGGACGGTTGCGATGTCACGCTGGAAAGTGGCAACCGCGACACGGTGCTGATGAGCATGAACGCGAACGATTTCCGCACGGCCGTCATCGACGAAGGCGCGCGCGTGGACATCAACGGCTTTTACATGGAGTACGGGGTCAGCAACACGGTCGTCGTTCAGGGCGGAACCCTGAATATGCGCGGCGGCGGCGGGTCGAAAGACCTCTGTCTGCTGCGCGCCAACGGGGCGGGCACCGACCGCTTCATCGTCAACGGCGGGCGCGTCACGGGGGCACCGGACATGTGGTTCGGCATCGGCATCCGCGGCGGAGCTAGCGCCCTCGGTGCGCTGATTATCAATGGCGGCACCACCTCGCTGGGCCGCGTCTCGATGGGTGTCCGCATGGAGAGCGGCGTCTTCGACGGACGGGGCTTGCTGGAGGTCAACAGCGGCCGTCTCGAGGTGACGGGCACGTTCAACTGGATGGGCGATAGCGCGCCCGGCCGCACCAACTGGGTGGTGCTCGGCAACGGCATGCCGGGAGCGGGAACGCTGAGCCTGCCGGCCACCTTGAGCACCTCCTTCGCCGCGCCCAACCAGCCAATCTTGGTCTTCAACGGCGGCACGCTTGAAACCGCCGGTCTCTCGCCGTTCGGCGGCACCTCGCTCGCCGACTATCTGAACGGTGCCAAACAGCTCGTCGTGAACGCCGCCGGCGCGCGCGTGGACACCTGCGGCCATGACGTCACCTTCGCTCAGCCGCTGGAGGCCGGGACCGCAGGCGGCGGCCTGATCAAGCTGGGCGACGGCGCGCTGACGCTGGCCGGGGGCTGCGCATTCACGGGGCCGACCGCCGT
This sequence comes from Verrucomicrobia bacterium ADurb.Bin070, assembly GCA_002071025.1. Classification (GTDB taxonomy): domain Bacteria; phylum Verrucomicrobiota; class Kiritimatiellia; order RFP12; family UBA1067; genus DUPH01. The sequence goes on from MWEJ01000378.1 coordinate 2,473, forward strand.
CGAGGCGGGAACGCTGGTGTTGCCGACTGACGGCTACGCATCGACAGGGCTCAGCGTCGCATCCGGCGCCGTGCTGAGTCTCGTGAACGGCGTGATCCAGGAACAGGCGTTCGCCACCGTGGCGTTTCAGAACGGCGCGGCACTCCATGTCGAGGCGTCGGCCGACGGCAGCGCCTGTGACCGCATCGCCCTGCCCGCCAGTGCGACGGTCGGCGCGCTGGGCGTACGCGTCGTGACGAGCGGCAGCGATGATCCGGTGACGCGTCCCGGCGACTACACGCTCTTCACCTGCGCCGGTTCCGTGCCGAATGTGAGCGGCTGGACCCTGCTCAATCCCGCGCCGGGACGCATGTCGAGCTTTGAGACGGTCGGGGCGTCGGTGGTGTTGCGCGTGGCCTATGCGTCTGGAGTCTCGATCTGGACGCTTCCTTCGTCCGGCGCATGGGAAACGGCGGGCAACTGGACCGTGCCGCCGGCCGACGCGCCGGGGACGGCCGTCCGATTCGACGACGCGATCAGCGCGCCCGCCACGGTGACACGCAGCGCGCCGTCGACGCTCGGCGCACTGACCTTCAATAACGCCGCAGCCTATACGGTTTAGGGCACGGCGCTGACGCTCGCCAACAACGGCAGCGCACCGGCCGTGATCGCATCCGAGCGCGGCACGCACACGCTGACGGCACCGCTTGTGCTGACCAGCAACGCGCTGATCCAAGCAGCGGCCGGCGCGGCGGTCGCCCTCAACGGCGGCGTCAACGGCGGCGTGCCGCTGACGGTCGCAGGTCCCGGCACACTCGCCGTGCCGGACACGGCCGGCCTGGGCATCAGTGCGCTCGACCTGACGGCCGGCGGCATGCTGGCCATCTCGAACAGCGCGACGCTGTCGCTGCCGGTCACGCTCGGCGCGGGCGGCGGAGGGGTCGCGCCCGGCCACGACCAGACGGTGGTGGTGGACGCCGCGGTCACCGGGCAGGGGCCGTTCATCAAGGACGGCGCGAGCTTCCTGATGCTGACCAACGCCAACGCGCTCTACGCGGGACCGACACAGGTCAAAGGCGGCACGCTGCGCCTCGACAAGCTCCCGGTCGGCGGCGGGCTGATTCTGGGACCGGGCACCCTGCACTATATCGGTGGCGCGGCCGCAGCGGGCGGCTACACGCT
>MWEJ01000379.1 GCA_002071025.1 Verrucomicrobia bacterium ADurb.Bin070
AAGTTGGTGTCGAACACCCCGTCAAAGCCGAGCCGCCGCAACGCCGCCGCCATCTTGCCGGTGACGCGCGTGCCGGGCGGATAGCCGAAGCACTCGCCCAGCGCGGCGCGGATCGCGGGCGCGGTCTGCACGATCACGTGTTTGACCGGGTTCTCCAGCGCCTGCCAGACCTCGGCGATGCTGTTCTTTTCGACGATCGCGCCGACCGGACAGATCGCCGCGCACTGTCCGCACTGCACGCACGCCACGCTGTCGAGGTCACGCGTGAAGGCCGGCCCCACGACCGTCTGAAAGCCGCGCCCCTGCGGGAAGAGTGCGCCGACGCCCTGCACCTCGCCGCACACCGTCACACAGCGCCGGCACTTGATGCACTTGGCGTTGTCGCGGATCAGCGCAGGCGTTGAATCATCGATCTTCGCGTGGGCCTTGATCCCCTCGAACGGCACGCTCTCGATCCCCATCTCAGCAGCCAGCGCGCGCAGTTCGCAGTCATCGCCGCGATCACAGGTCTGGCAATTGCCGTCGTGCTCGGACAGCAGCAGCTCGACCACGTGCCGCCGCGCTGCCCGTGCACGGGCGCTGTGGGTCCTTACGACCATCCCCTCGTTGACGGGCGTCGAACAGGCCGCCATGAGCGTTCGGGCGCCTTCGACCTCCACCAGACAGACCCGGCACGCGCCGATCGCCTCGCGGTTTTCCAGATTGCAGAGCGTGGGGATTTTCACGCCGAGCTGTCTGGCGGCGTGAAGGATCGTGGTTCCCTCCGGCACCTGGATTTCTTGCAGATTAAGTGTCAGGTTGACCATGAATGTCTCTCCGGATTAAGCGTGTTCGCAGCCGCAGGGTTGTTTGCCGTAGTCGCAGCGCAGGCAGCGTTTGGCCTGGCGCAGCGCGGTGCTCTCATTCCACGGCTGTTCGACCTCGTTAAAGTTCTGGCGCCGTTTCTCCAGCGCGATCGTGGGCAGGCGTTCCCGGGCGTAGGGCACGGGGTCCGCGTTAGGATCGAAGCTCGCGCCGGCATCCTGATAACCGCGCCAGAAGGCGTGCGGCTCACCGGTGAGCATGGCGTCGATCGCGACCGCCGCGCGTTCGCCAGCGGCGATCGCCTCCACCACGGAAGAGGGGCCGGTCACGGCGTCGCCGCCCGCGAACAACCACGGCACCGAGGTCGCTCCGGAGCGAGGATCGGCCTTGATCCAGCCGCGTTCGTTGCGTTCCACCTCAACCCCGCCGGCCAGCGCCTTCTTGTCCAGCGCCTGACCGATGGCCACGATCACCTGATCGGCCGGCAGGATTTCGCACGCATCGTCGCCGCCTTCGGGACGCCGGCGCCCCGAGCGGTCAAACTCGCCTAAATGCATCGCGCGTAGCCGCAGTCCGGTCACATAACCGTCCTCGACCACAAACGACTCCGGATGCACCAAAGTCCGCAGGATAACACCCTCTTGCAACGCCTCATCGATCTCCTCGGCGTAGGCCGGCATCTCCTCGCGCGTGCGGCGGTAGATGACCGTCACGCTGCGCGCGCCGAGCCGCACCGCGGTGCGCGCGGCGTCGATCGCGGCATTGCCGCCGCCGATCACCGCCACATGCTTGCCGACCGGCACCGAGCCGCGGATGTTGTAGTGGCGCAGGAAGGACATGGCCTCCGTCACGCCCTGCGCTGTCGCGCCGGGGATGTCCAGCGGCACGCCCAGCGGCGCGCCCACGGCCATGAAGACCGCGTCATAGCCCTGCTCCTTCAACTCGGCGAGCGTGAAATCACGCCCGAGCTTGCGGCCGGTCTCGATCGACACGCCGAGATGCTCGATCATGCGCACCTCGCGCGCCAGTTCCTCGCGCGGCAGCCGGTAGGCCGGGATGGCCTGCACCAGCATGCCGCCGGGCCGCGGTTCGGACTCGAAGACCACCGGCTTATAGCCCATCCTTGCCAGGAAGTAGGCGCAGGCGAGCCCGGCGGGCCCCGCGCCGACGACCGCGATCTTGCGGGCCGCATTGGCCGCGTTCTCGCGCACTTCCGGCACTTGGACGGTGACCTCCTGATCGACCATGAAGCGCTTGATCGCGCGAACGGCGACCGGCTCGTCGAGCGACGCGCGGCGGCATTTGTCCTCGCACGTGTGGAAGCAGACACGCGCGCAGACCGAGGCGAAGGGATTCTTCTCGCGGTGCAGCCGCAACGCCTCCGCATAGCGCTTGTCGCCCACCAGCGAAACAAAGCCGGGCACATCGACACCCGCCGGGCAGGCGCTCAGGCACGGCGCGCGCACCAGTCCGGCGCACACGCCGGCGCGGCAGTGGCGGTCGCGGATGTGCTCCTCGTACTCATGCCGGAAGTGCCGGATGGTCGAAAGCACAGGGTTTGGCGCGGTCTGCCCGAGTCCGCAGAGCGACGATGTCTTGATGAAGTTGCCCAAATCGATCAGGCGTTCAATGTCGCCCTCTTCGCCTTGTCCTGAGCAGATCCGGTCAAGGATTTCCAGCATGCGCCGGGTGCCGACGCGACACGGCACGCACTTGCCGCACGACTCCTCCTGCACAAACTCAATGAAAAAGCGCGCGACATCCACCATGCAGGTGTCTTCATCCATCACGATCAAACCGCCTGACCCCATGATCGCGCCGAGGTCGGCGAGCGTCTCATAATCCAACGCCACATTCAGATTCTCGCGCGGGATGCAGCCGCCCGACGGGCCGCCGATCTGCGCCGCCTTGAAATGGCGATTGTTGCGGATGCCGCCGCCGATGTCGTAAATGACCTCGCCCAGCGGCGTGCCGATCGGCACTTCGACCAAGCCGGTGTTACGCACAGCCCCGGCCAGGGCGAACACTTTGGTGCCCTTGCTCTTGGGTGTGCCCATCGCCGCATACCACGCGCCGCCGTTCAGCAGGATGGCGGCGACATTGGCATACGTCTCCACGTTGTTGAGCACCGTCGGCCGGTCCCACAACCCCTTCTGGGCGGGAAAGGGCGGACGCGGGCGCGGCTCGCCGCGCTTGCCCTCGATCGACGCGATCAGCGCGGTTTCTTCGCCGCACACGAAAGCGCCGGAGCCCATGCGGATCTCCAGGTCGAACGAGAACCCGCTGCCCAAGATCTTTTTGCCCAGCAAGCCGCAGGCGCGCGCCTGCTCGATCGCGTGGGACAGGCGCTCGACCGCCAGCGGATACTCGGCCCGCACGTAGACGTACCCCTGCGGCGCACCGATGGCATAAGCCGCGATCGCCATGCCCTCGATCACGCTGTGGGGATCGCCCTCCAGCACGCTGCGGTCCATATATGCGCCGGGGTCGCCTTCATCGGCGTTGCACAGCACGTAGCGCATGCCCTGCGGCGTCTGGCTGGCAAGATGCCATTTGAGCCAAGTCGGGAAACCCGCGCCGCCGCGACCGCGCAGCCCGGAAATCTTCATCTCTTCGATGACGGCGGCCGGCGTCGATTCGGTCAACACCTTGGCCAGAGCCGCGTATCCGTCGCGCCCGATGTACTCCTGGATTTTGTCAGGATTGATCCAGCCGCAATTGCGCAACACGATCTGCGTCTGCCGCTTGAAAAAGTCAAGGCTGTCACGGCACGGCGCGGGCGTCTTGCCGGAGGGATCGGTGACCAGCAGCCGCTCGACGCGGCGGCC
>MWEJ01000380.1 GCA_002071025.1 Verrucomicrobia bacterium ADurb.Bin070
TCGCCGCTGGCCCTGTTCGCGAGTTTCTCCATCCACTATGTCGGGTCCGACGCGCTGTCGGCGGACTATTTCGGGGTCTTCGCGCGGCAGGTCGGCGATCTGCTTGAAGCGGGCGGCGAGGGCCAGTCGTTTGTCGGCCTGCTGGCGAACGGCGTGAGCGGGGACGCCTATCTTACGAACTACACGCTGGAGAAGCAGGCACCGTTTGACAAGCAGTCCGTCGCTGAAACGGTGGCGCACGCGGCGGCCCGCGCGTACCGTCGGATCGATTGGCAGGCGTGGCTGCCCCTTGACGTGCGCGAGTGCGATCTGGAGTTGAACGTGCGCCCCCCGAAGACAGAGTGGGCGAAGCGCGTGTTGGCCGATGTCGCGGCCGGACAGGAGAAGCCCGATTCCCAGAGCAGCGTGTACGCGCGCGAGCAGATGATTCTGGCCGGGATGCCGCCGACGCGGATGCTGAAGCTGCAGGCGTTGCGCATCGGAACGTTGGCGATGGTCGGCATCCCCTGCGAAGTGTTTGCGATCACCGGGCTGCGCATCGCGGCGCAAAGCCCGTTTGCGCATACCTTCACGATGATGCTGGCCAACGGATACGACGGCTATCTGCCGCCGCCCGAACAGATGGCGATGGGCGGATACACCACGTGGCTGGCGCGGTCGAGCTGTCTGGAGGCGGGGGCCGAGCCCGCCATCATCGCGGCGGTCGGGCGGTTGCTGGAGGGGCTGCATGACGGGAAGCGCCGCCCGCGGCAATCGGAGCCGATAACGCCGTATGCCGCCGCCGTGCTGGCCACCCGCCCGTCAGTCTTCTGGCGGATGGACGAGCTGAACGGCCCGTGTGCCGTGAATGCGGTGGACGGGGCGCGCCTCGGCACCTTCGGCCATCCGACGGCCTACGCCATGCCGGGCGCGCAGGCGCCGGCGTTCCCGGGGCTAGGGCGCGAGAACCGCGTGCCCCATTTCGTCGGCGTGCCGTTCGAGGCCCCGCTGCCGGACCTGGGGCGCGCCTACACGGTGGAACTCTGGTTTTACAACTGCATGCCGACCGACGCGCGGCCGGTGACCGGGTATCTGTTCGCGTGCGGCGCTGCGGGCGACCGGCTGGCGATCGGCGGCACGGCGCGGTCGCCGGGGCGGCTGGTTTTTCACGCGGGCAAGGATCTCGAAGGGGCGGTCACCGGGAATACCGAGGTGCCGCTGCGCAACTGGGTGGCGGCCGAGAGCTGGCATCATGTGGCGCTGGTCCGCGACGGCGAGCGGGTGAGCGTCTATCTGGACGGTCGCACGGCACCTGAACTTACGGCGGTCACGGCGATGCCGGCGCGTGCCGAGAAGCTGTGGATCGGCGGCACGGCGGAGGGCGAAGCCGGGTTTGAAGGCCGGTGCGATGAGGTGGCGGTTTACGCGCGCGCGTTGACCGCCGAAGATGTCGCCGCCCATTACCGGGCGGCATGTGGCAGCGCGTCTGGCGGGGTCGCCGGGCGGTGAGCGGCCAAGGAGGAGCCGTGCTTATTCGATGGTTGAAAAAGGTGGCGGTTGTGGCGGTGATCGCGGTTGCGGCGCTGTATCTGAAGCTCAAGCCGCGGTCGGCAGAGGTTTACACAGTGGACCGGGGAGAGCTGGTTTTCGAGGTGATGGGAACCGGCACGCTGGAGGCGCGTGTCAAGACGGCGGTGAGCCCGCGCATCCAAGAACGGCTGGATGCCGTGCTGGTCGATCAGGGTGATCCGGTGCATGTGGGCCAGCTCGTGGCGCGGCTCGACGACACCGACATCCGCGCGCAGATCGACGTGGCGACCGCTTCGCTCGCGGCCGCGCGCGCTGGCGTAGAGCGTATCGGCAGCGAGGCGGCGCGCGCCGAGGCGGTTGAAACGACCGCCCGGCTCAACCACGGGCGCGCCACCGAGCTGCTGGGCAGGCAGATGATCTCGCAGGAGAACATGGACAAGGCACTCGAACAGCTCCGCATCGCCGGGGCCGACGTCCAGCGCGTCCAAGCGGCGATCATCGAGGCGCAGGCGCAAGTGGTAACGGCCGAAAAGACGTTGGCTTATCACAGGCAGCGACTGGAATACACGCAGATCACTTCGCCGTATGACGGCCTCGTGGTGCGGCGCGACCGCGACCCCGGCGGCGTCGTGGTGCCGGGCGGCTCGCTGCTGCTGGTGATCGCTACGAACGAAATGTGGGTCTCGGCCTGGGTCAACGAGACCGCCGCAGCCGCGTTGCGGACCGGTCAGTCCGCGCGTGTGGTTTTCCGTTCCGACGTGCGGGACTATGCGGGCAGCGTGGTGCGGCTGGGGCGCGAGACCGACCGCGAGACGCGCGAGTTCGTGGTGGATGTGCGCGTGGATGAGCTGCCGCCGAACTGGACGATCGGCCAGCGCGCCGAGGTCTATATCCAGACCGGCGGGGTGGCGGATGCCGTGCGCGTGCCGCCGGGTTTTGTGGTGTGGCAGGGGCGCGTGCCCGGCGTGTTCGTGGAGGAGGGCGGTACAGCCCGTTGGCGCACGGTCGGGCTGGGGCGTCCCGGACGCAGGCTTATCGAGGTCACGCAGGGTCTGGAATCTGGCGAACGGGTGGTGCGGCCGGCGGGCGGCACGCCCAAACCGCTCAAGGATGGGCAGCGGGTGCGGACGGGGGAGCGTGGTGAGGCGTCATGAATCTTGCGGTCAGAGACATCCGTCAAAACTTCGGACGGTTCGCGCTGACCACGGTCGGCGTGGGCCTGCTGCTGATGATTGTGATGGGCATGGGCGGCATTTACCGCGGGCTGATCGCGGACGCGACGCTGCTGGTCGAGGCGGTTGGTGCCGACTTGTGGCTGGTGCAGGGGGCGACGCGCGGGCCGTTCGCGGAGATTTCGCGCGTGCCGGCGACGTTGGAGGACCGTGCGCGGTCGGTGCCGGGGGTGGCGACCGCGCGGCGCTTTGTCTCGCACACGATCCAGCGCACGTTCCGCGGCCGTCCGCTGCGCATGGTGGTGCAGGGGCTGGCGTGGCCGGAGGATGCGGGCGATTGGATTCCACTCGCGGCCGGGCGCGCGCTGCGGCACGCCCACTACGAGTTGGTCGCCGACCGCTCGCTTGGGTTGCCGTTGGGCGCCGAGGTGCCGCTGGGCAAGGACCTGTATCGCGTGGTGGGGTTGACACAGGGCATGGTTGGATCAGGGGGAGACGGCATGGCCTTCTTCACGGTCAGCGATGCGCAGGCGATCCAGTTTGACGTTCCGGGCGAGGCGACTCGGCTGGAGCGGGCGTCGCGTCGCGCGCGTGTCGGCGGGCGGGACCTTGGCCGACTCAACCCGCTGCTGCTGGAGCGAAGCGCCGGCGCGACGGCGGAGATCCCGGCGCTGGGGCCGCCGCAGGTGAGCGCGGTGATGGTCTCGTTGCTGCCGGGGCATGCGCCCGAGCATGTGATGGACACGCTCTCGTCGTGGCCGGACATCACGGTGTACACGCGGCGGCAGCAGATAGATCTGCTGCTCTCCGGGATGGTCGATAAGGCTCGGCGTCAACTGGGGCTGTTCCGCGCGTTGCTGGTGATCATCTCTACGATCATCATGGCGCTGATCATCTACACGCTGACCTTGGACAAGATCCACGATATCGCGCTGCTCAAACTGATC
>MWEJ01000381.1 GCA_002071025.1 Verrucomicrobia bacterium ADurb.Bin070
CGTCATGCCGATCATCTTCGCGGGGCCGCTGATCCAGTTCCCCGCCGCGCTCTTGAGCCGCATCCCGGCCGAGATTGAGTGGCTGGGCTGGCTGAAGTGGCTGGGCGCGCAGTTGAGCGACATGACCAGCCCGCTGCACCTGGCGGTCTACGCGCTGCTGATCATGTTCTTTGCCTTCTTCTGGGTGGCGACCCAGTTCAATGCGATGCAGATCTCCGATAACCTCAAGCGCGAGGGTTCTTATGTGCCGGGCATCCGGCCGGGCCGCGCGACGGCGGAGTATCTGGATGCGTTGATGACGCGCGTCACCCTGATCGGCGGCATCGGCCTGCTGGTCATCGCCCTCGTGCCGCAATTCCTGCGCGGTATGATGGAGTTGCCCTGGGAGATGGCTTCGTTCTTCGGAGGCACGAGCTTGCTGATTATCGTGGGCGTCGCGCTCGATACGCTGCGCCAGATGGAGTCGCACCTGCTGATGCGCAACTACGACGGCTTCCTGAAGCACGGCCGCCTGCGCAGTCGCCGCTGAGCGCCTGAGTCGCGCGCTTTTCATTCCAAGGCCCGCTGACCTTTTCCGGTCGGCGGGCCTTCGTGTTTTCATGCCGACAGTAGCCGGGCCAGATGGGTACACGGACGCTTTTTTATCTATAAATGTCCTGTTGACCTCGTCAGCGCTAAAGCGTACTGTATTTATGATTTGGATAGGTGTCCAAATCTAAAAAGTGTCGGCGTTGAATACTCTGCTGTCATGCAGAAAGAAGACGTTTAACAAATGAAAACTCTCCTTTGTGTCTCTGCGCTGTCTATGTGGACGGCGGCTGCCGTTGCGTACGATGCAAACTCCGCGCCGCTCGTGATCACCGGCGCAATGATGACGCCGGTCTCCAGCGGGACGGCAACCAGCGTGTCGGGGACGGGCCCCGCATGGAGCATGAATGTGGCCAATGCGGGGTGGTCGGAAGGCTATACGTACGCGATCTTTCAAATCGAGCCCGGAACGCGTGCTCAACTCACCGGTGGCTCCGTGCAGAATACGATTACGGACGGCGGCCAGGGCTGGTATTGGGGGGATGTCGTGCTCTTCGCATCGGCGGTCGACCCGCGATCTCCGATTGCCGGCAAAGTGGCAGGGCCGGCGGGTGCATGTCCGGCGCCGGGGGTGATGGCGTGGATGAGCGATACCCAATACGGCGATCCCGCGGTTTACGCGACCAAAGAGGCCGCGAACAACGCAGGTTACCGCTATTTCGGCGGGTACGACGGCTTCGCAAGCTATCTCGATGCCATCGGTGGCTACTCGTCAAATGTTGAAAATTTTAGGGACGGCGGACTGCCGTTCTACGGCGGTGCGTTTGCCGGCTGGAATGAGGTGTCGGCCACCTCGATGGCCGCCGGCACGCCGGCCCGCTTCCTGACGGACACGCTCTATCCGGCGGGCGGCGGACTGAACCGCGCCCTGAAAGACCAAACCTATGCCTTCGACGGGGCGGTGTGCTCCGGCACGGAGAGTCTGTTTGTCACGGTCATGGTGCGCGGCGGAGGCGGGGGCGGCGGCTCGATCCTCGTCAGCAATCTGGTGGTCAGCTTCTCGTCGCCGGACAGTTTGAAGGTGTCCGGTGCCATGATGAATCCTGTGTTGCTGGCCGGCTCCTCCGCCACGGTGATCGGGAGCGGTGACGAATGGAGCCTGAATGTGACCGGCAGCAGCGAGGCGGAGGCCTATGCCTGTGCGACGTTTATGGTCGGCCCGCGCACACGGGTGCAGCTCGCAGGAGGCTCGATAAAAAACACGATCACAGGCTCGAGTTGGTGGTACGGCGATCTCGTGTTCTTTGCCTCTTCTGTGAACCCTCGCGCCCCGATCGCGGGCAAGGTCAGCGGACCCGCTGTGCCAGGCACTGACGCGAATCCCCCGCCCGGTGTCATGGCGTATCTCACGTATCAGAAGTTTAAGGACAATGGTTACAAATTGCTGTATCGGTCTAAAGAGACCGTGAATAACGCCGGGTATCGCTACATGGATAATAACGGGACCTGCGGCAGTTATCTGGAGGCGATCAGCCAATATGCGTCGAATATCGAAAACTTCAGAGACGGCGGCTTGGAAATCGACGGAGGCTCGCACGCCGGTTGGAATCAAGTCTTGTATCCTTTTATGGTTGCTGCAGAGCCGGTCGCGCATCCGTTGTCCGAGATCCTCTACCCCGCTTGGGGCGGACTGAACCGGCCGCTGAAAGATCAGACCTACGCGTTTGACGGGGGGTTGTGTACCGGGACCAACATGGCGTTTGTGACTGTCATGCTGCGCGGTGGCGGCGGTAACGGGACGGGAGGAGTGATCACGGTGAACGATCTGACACTCCTGATCACGCCGCTGGCGGATCACAGTCACGATCCGACGATTCTGTATCTCAGGTGAAGTTTAGGCATCATGAGAAAAACGTATGGGTCTCGATGTGGCGGCTGCCGGGTGGTCACGATGGTCTTCGGCATAGCGTCGATGTGTGGCGCGGCCGACTGGCCGTGCTGGCGCGGGCCGTCGCGTGACGGCATTTCCCGTGAAACCGCCTGGTCGCACGCATGGGGCACGAACGGCCCGGCGGTCGTGTGGCGCGCGTCGGTCGGCAAGGGATTCTCGTCCTTTGCCGTGGCCGACGGGCGCGTCTACACGATGGGCAACACCGAAGGCCAGGATACGGTCTTCTGCTTTTCAGCCGTCAGCGGCGCCACGCTCTGGCGTCACACCTATCCCTGCGAGCTACAGCCGCTCTCGTATGAGGGCGGCCCTTCATCCACGCCGGCGGTTGCTGATGGCCGCGTGTACACGTTCAGCAAAGGGGGCGACCTCTTTTGTCTGGACGCGCGCGACGGCCGCGTGCTCTGGTCACGCGCCTTTGCCCCGTGGCCGTGGCGCGAAGGGGACTGGAAGAACACCTGGCGGTATGCGGGATCGCCGCTGGTCGCGGGCGGGCGGCTGGTGATGAGCCTCGGCGAGGCGGGCACCGTGCTCGACGCACACACCGGCGCGACCGTGTGGGAGAGTCCCGCAGGACATCCCGGGTATGCGTCGCCCGTGCCGTTCCGCGCAGGTGAGACTGACGCGCTCGCCTTTTTTGCCGGCCACGCGGTGGTCGGCGCCGAAGCCGCGACCGGCCGGCGGTTGTGGCAGATCCCGTGGCGGACGGAGTGGGACATGAACGCGGCCGATCCGATCATCCATGGCGGATGCCTGTTTGTGTCGTCCGGCAACGGGACAGGCTGCGCGCTGTATGACCTTGCCGCAGCGCCGCCGCGCGAAGTCTGGCGCACGAAACACCTGCGCCTGCCGATGAACAGCGCGGTGTTGTGGCAGGGGCACCTTTACGGATTCAACGATGAAAACCTGTCTTGCGTGGCCTGGGACACAGGCGAGGCGCGCTGGTCTGAGCGCTCGCTGAGGCGCGGCGCGTTGATGCTGACGGCAGACGGCAGGCTGCTGCTGCTCAGCGAGAACGGCCAGCTTGTGGTGGCGCAGGCCACGCCGGAGGCCTTCCGTCCGCTGGCGCGCGCACGCATCCTGAAGGGGCGCTGCTGGAGTGCGCCGGTGCTGGCGAACGGGCTGCTCTACGCG
>MWEJ01000382.1 GCA_002071025.1 Verrucomicrobia bacterium ADurb.Bin070
TTGCCGCATCGTCGCCTCGTCGGCCCCCGCCGGCATCATGACGCGCGCCTTGGGCTTGCCCAGCACCTGCACGAGAATCTCCACCTCGTCTACCCTGAGGTACTCCTCGTTGTACTTGGGCCAAGGCGCGTAGGCGAGCGACGTATCGTGGCCCAAGCGTTCCCAAAGCTCTTCACACAGGTGCGGCGCGAAGGGGGCCAGCAGCAGCACGTAGGTCTCGGCCGCCTCGCGCGGCAGGGGCTTGGCGTTGCCGGAGAAGGCGTTGATGAAGATCATCATCTGACTGATCGCCGTATTGAAACTCATCGTTTCAAGATCGTCCGTCACCTTTTTGATGGTGGCGTGCAGCAGACGGCGCTGCGCCTCATCCAGCGGCTCATCCGTGATCGGCTGCTCCGCCACCATGCGGAAGGAGCGCTTGAGAAAACGGAACACGCCCTCCACGCCTTTGGTGTTCCAGGGCTTGACCGCCTCCAGCGGCCCCATGAACATCTCATACAGGCGCATGCTGTCCGCGCCATACTCGCGGATGACATCCTCGGGGTTGACCACGTTCTTCAACGACTTGGACATCTTAGCCGGGAATTCGGTGAGCTTTTCGCCGGTCTCGGCGTGGAAGGCCCCCTCGGTGCGATGCTCCACCTGTTCCATCGGCACCAGCGCGCCGCGCGCGTCCTTGTAAGAGAGGCCCAGAATCATGCCCTGGTTCACCAGCTTCTGGAACGGCTCGCGGGTTGAGACGTAGCCCAGATCGAACAGCACCTTGTGCCAGAAACGGGCGTAGAGCAGGTGCAGCACCGCATGTTCCGCGCCGCCCACATACAGATCCACCGGCATCCAGTACTTTTCTTTGGCCGTGTCGAATGCGGCATGCTCGTTGCGCGGGTCGATGTAGCGCAGGTAGTACCAGCAGGAGCCGGCCCACTGCGGCATCGTGTTGGTCTCACGACGTCCTCTCGCCCCGGTGACCGGATCGGTGTAATCGAGCCACGCGCCGGCCTTCGCGAGCGGCGGCTCGCCGGTCCCGGTGGGCTTGAAATCCTCCATTTCGGGCAACGTCAGCGGCAGATCGTCCTCTCCCACGAGGCGTGTGGAACCGTCCTCCATGTGGATCACCGGGAAAGGCTCGCCCCAGTAGCGCTGGCGGCTGAACAGCCAGTCGCGCAGCTTATACTTGACCGAGGCCTTGCCGATCCCGCGCGCGGCCAGCCACTCGGTGGTCACGCGCTTGGACTCCGTGACGGCCATGCCGTTGATGTCGAGGCCTTCGGCGTTCGCCGAGCCGATCATGCGTCCGTTTCCGGTCCAGCAGGCGCGTCCGGCCCGCACGTCAGCCACGGCCACGCCGGCGGCGGCGGCCTCGGCCGCGTCAGGCTCGATGATGCAGATGATCGGGATCCCGAATTTCTGAGCAAATTCAAAGTCGCGCGTGTCGTGGGCCGGCACGGCCATGATCGCGCCCGTGCCGTAGCTGATCAACACGTAGTCGGCGATCCAGACGGGGATCTGTCCGCCGGTCACAGGATTGACCGCATACGCGCCGGTGAAGACACCGGTCTTCTCGGTGTTCAGTTCGGTGCGGTCCATGTCGCTCTTGCGCGCGGCTTCTTCGCGGTAGCGGTCCACGTCGGCCCGCTGCGCGTCGGTCGTGATACGCGCCACCAGCGGATGCTCGGGGGAGAGCACCATGTAGGTCGCGCCGAACAGAGTGTCGGGGCGTGTGGTGTACACCGTGATCCGTTCGCCGCAGCCCGCGATGGTGAAATCAACCTCCGCGCCTTCCGACTTGCCGATCCAGTTGCGCTGCATCTCCTTGATGCCTTCCGACCAGTCCAGCCCGTCCAGATCCGCCAGCAGGCGCTCGGCATACTCCGTGATACGCAGCATCCATTGGCGCATCGGCTTGCGGACCACCGGGTGGTTGCCGCGCTCGCTGCGCCCGTCGATCACCTCTTCGTTCGCGAGCACCGTGCCCAACGCAGGGCACCAGTTCACCGGCACCTCGGCCACATAGGCCAAGCCCTTCTTGTAAAGCTGCTCGAAGATCCACTGCGTCCACTTGTAATAGCCGGGGTCGGTGGTGTTCACCTCGCGGTCCCAGTCATAGCTGAAGCCCAACGCCTTGATCTGCTCGCGGAACCGGTTGATGTTGCGTTCGGTTGTGACCGCCGGATGCGTGCCGGTTTCCACGGCATACTGCTCGGCCGGCAGGCCGAACGCGTCCCAGCCCATCGGATGCAGCACATTGAAACCGCGCATGCGCTTGTACCGGCACAGGATGTCCGTCGCCGTGTATCCCTCGGGATGGCCGACGTGCAGCCCCGCACCGCTCGGATACGGAAACATGTCGAGGCAATAGAACTTGGGCTTGCCCGCCTCAAAGTCATTCACCTTGAAGGTTTTGTTCGCCTCCCAATACGCCTGCCATTTTTTTTCGATCGCGGTGAAATCATACTCGTTTGTCGTCATGGCCGATTCCCGTCTGTTAAGAAAAGAAAAGATAGTAGCATGCGAGCCGCATAATTTCCATACGACAATAGAATGGCGCGCCGCACGTTTATCAAAAAAAGCAAAGGAACCGCACATGAGGGATGGGGTGATCATTCTCGCCGTTACGGCTTGCCTGATGTCATGCAGGGCCGCCGGGCTGGAGGAGGCCTACGACCCGTTGCGCGTCGCCGAAACCTCGGGCGTGCGCACGGTCCGTCTGACGGCACGCGACGCAGCACGCGCGCGTGACCTGCCCGTCCGCGTCTACCTGCCTGCGCGGACGAACGCCGCGCCTGTTGTGCTCTTCAGCCACGGGCTGGGCGGGTCGTGCGAGAACAACCCGTACCTCGGCAGCCATTGGGCGGCACGCGGGTATGTCGCGGTCTTCGCGCAGCATCCGGGCAGCGACGAAACAGTCTGGCAGGACGTGCCGACACAGGCGCGGAGGGCCGCGATGGCCCGCGCCGCCAGCCTTGAGAATCTCAAACGACGTGTGGCGGATGTCGCCGCGCTGCTCGATACGCTGACCGCGTGGAACGGCGAGCCGGGGCATGCGCTTTCGGGCCGGCTGGACCTGACGCGGATCGGCATGTCGGGGCACTCGTTCGGCGCGCTCACGGCACAGGCGGTGAGCGGCCAGCGCTTTCCCCTCGGCATGCTGGACGCGACGGACCCACGTATCAAAGCGGCGGTCATGATGAGTCCCGGCGCACCGCGGCTCGGGCGCGCCGAAACGGCGTTCGGCGCCGTCGAGATCCCGTGGCTGCTGATGACCGGAACGGAAGACGACTCGCTAATCAGCAACGCGGATGCGGCGTCGCGCCGCAAGGTGTTTGCAGCACTGCCGCCCGGCGGTCACTGCGAACTGGTGCTGGACGGCGCGGAGCACTCCGCCTTCGGCGACCGGGCGTTGCCGGGCGACCGGAAACCGCGCAATCCCAACCATCACCGCGCGATCCTCGCGCTCAGCACCGCGTTTTGGGACACCCACCTGCGCGGCGATGACGCGGCGCGCGCCTGGCTGACAGGCGACGGCCCGCGCAGCGTGCTGGAAAAAGCCGACCGCTGGCAGCGCAAATAGGTCAGCGCTTTTTTTTCTTCT
>MWEJ01000383.1 GCA_002071025.1 Verrucomicrobia bacterium ADurb.Bin070
CCATCCGCGCAGCCGATGCCGCCGCGCGCGCCGCGCTCGTGGCCGGCGCCGAGTATTGCGACCGCGACCAGATCGACGCCCGCGTCGCCGCGTGCCGCACTTGCTCCGACTCGGCGCCCGGCTCGGCCGCCTGCGCCGCATGTGATCTCCGCTGTGCTCATCCCGGCGCGCGCCCCGGCGAGCAGCTCCTCGCCGTCGCAACCTCTACCTGCCCGCGCAACCTCTGGCCCTCTCTCGCATGAGCGTCCCGCCCAACAAGGTAATCCGCGTCACGCCGCCCACCGGCGGCATCCATGCGCTCGCGACCAATCGCGACTACACGACCGGCGCCGGCCTGCTCACCGATGAGGATTTGAGCGTCACCACGTCCGGTCGCCTCGGCGTCTGGATGGGGCACCGCATGATCGTCGGCGAGATCTCCGACCACGGCGAGGTCGCCGACGAGGCTGCGATGCTCACGCTACACGATTGGCCCGATGACCCGCACACGCGCGCAGTGTATCACTACGTCGCGCCCGGTGACAGTTGCACCCGCGCCGATGATCCCGGCTACCGCTGGTTTTGCCGCGGCAATCACGGCTACTCGCTCGCCGACTGGGAGCGTCGCCCGCTCGGCGCCACCGTGGCGGCGCTCCGTGAGGACGTCGACAGCCTCCTCGTGGAGATCGACAGCCTCCTCGTGGAGATCGACCAAAAGCAGCCCATCGCCTCCGCGCTGACTCAACTATCCGGCGTCGACCTGACCGACGTCGGCCTCGCGCTCCTCGCGCTCGATCCGCCTACTGGAGATCCGCGCGTGGTGCAGGTGTCATCCGATGGGACGGTGCAGCTCGTGGAGCAGAGCACGCTGCCCATCGCCAGCGCGTCGACATTGGGCGGCATCAAGGTCGGCAGCGGCCTCTCGATCAACGCGACGACCGGCGTGCTCTCCGTCTCCTCGAGCGGCCTCGCGCTCGCCCTCGTCATCCCGTTTTTGTCGCTTGACTGGCTCGCAGGCTACTCCGTCGGCGATGCCACCACTCTCGACGGCGGCGTCTCGTGGGCCGCTCCGGGCGAGGCGATACGCTACGCCTACCCAGGAGAGGCGACCGACCGCATGGACTACGCCGTGGGCAGTTTTGCGAGCCTCACCGGCGGCTCGGTCACCGGCTGGGCAAACGAGGCGTCCGGCTGGGCCGGCGCAGCAACCGTGGAGGTCTACACATGAGCGAGAGTATCCCGATTTTCAAACACACCACCGCGAGCGGCACCATCACCCCAGCGCTGATCCCGGCCCGTGGCGCGTTCGTGCGCAAGACCAACCTTCCGGCCGACTGGAAAACCGTGCGCATCGCGCTGCTGTACTCGCTCCGCGGAGCGAGTGCAACAGATTCTCCGGTTGCCGAGTCAATCCCCACATCGACCAACGCGCTCCAGCGTGCGCAGATCGGCCTCTCCAATGGCGCCGGGATGGTCGGCAACGCCGGCGTGCGATTTGTCGGCGCGGGCACTGGCGGTGCGTCCTACGACCCGACTGCGACCGCAGTCGGCTATACCTCGGACTACGGCTGGCATGCGTTTGCCTCAACCACGACGGACTCGTACATCCGCCTCGGCGGCCGTGTTGCGGACGGCACGACCGAGACCGACCAGACAAGCGGAATCCAGACCGCGAGGGCCGGTTTTAAGACCCCGCTCGACACCACCGAGTTTTGCGAGGGCCTGATGGTCGAGCTATCTGTCGTGACCGCCGCCAAGCTCACGATGCGGTTTAGCGTGATGCGCCCGCTCTCGCCGGCGAGCGCCGACGCGGTTGGAGTCGCAATTGAAAACACCATCGTCGCGAAACCCGGCGACGCAGCCGACACCACCGGTGGCTGGTGGGACAGCGACACCGGCGTCGGCTGCACGCACCTGTTTGTCCGCACCCCGTACATCAACAACCGGCTCGTGATCCACGGATACAAGGTTGTGCAGGTCAAGTGACGCACTCGAGTCAATCGTTGCTGCGTTTTGGGCCTGAGCTAGTCGGCGGCCGGCACCGCGTCCTCAATCAGCTCGATGATCGCGTCCGCGCGAGAGCAGCGTCCGTAGGCGAGCGACGCGAGTTTGTACGCCGTCGATTCGGGCAGGCGGCACGAAAACGCGACTGTGCGCGGCTCGCCCTTGGCTGCGGCCTTGTTGCCGCGGGCAAAGGCGTTGCGGGTGCGGGTGGGTTTGCGGGTGCTCATGGTGCGACCTCCGTCGGCGGTTGCGGCAGCGGCATCCAGTATGTCGGCGTCGAGCAGAGCGCGCAATCGTCGGCGCCCCACCAGTCGCCCATGATGTCGAGCCAGTACCCGATCGAGATCGAGTGTCCATCCCACGTCAGGATATTCGTGCCGTCGCGCGGGGCTGTTGCTATCGGATGCCAGCCGGCGGCTGGCGCTTCGGTGTTGTTGCTCATGGTCGTCTGTGTAGCCCCGCGCGGCGGGGCTGTGGCAGACGATCAGGAGTCACCACGCAACAACGGTTGACCCCACCGTCACGGAGCGCGGGCTAATCTTGCACTCGTCGATCCGGTGCTCGGTCGCATTGAGCTGCACGCGGTCGGCGTGCAGGATCACAGTTATAGGGCCGGACGTGGTAACAGTACCGTCGGCGTTGGTCGTGGTAGCCTCGCCGGAGCGCGTGAGGGTTTTGTATGCGGCGGTATTAGGTGTCATTGTCGTGTCGTTTTTCTTCGGGTTGATGGAGCGGCCGACTGGCCGCTCTAGCAACCCGCCCCGAGGGGCGGAGCAAGTGCTACCAAGCGGCGAGCGGGCGGGCGTCGATTTGGTCGATGCGGTCAAGGGCGGCATCCACTGCGGCGCGAAACTCGGCGCCATCGCGCCCGTCGATCGCTGCGTTGGTCATGTCAAAAAGCGCCTTGTCGAGGTCCGCCTTGGCGGCCATGCGGGCGGCGTGCATCTTGGTCATCCTGATTTGGTGGAGGTCGTTGGAGGTCATTTTCGGAGGATTCTTGAGGTTGTGCGTCTCGGGGCGTTGTGCCCTCTGACGTGCTCCACCATGTCCGCCCGCACACCGTTTGCAAGACAAACGCAAAGCGGGTTTTGTAACGCCGGTTTTTACAATCGGCCGCCCTACTCTGCCGCCTTGCGGATGCGCGCAACCTCGGCAAAGAAATCCGAAGCGTCGATACGCGACACCGTATCCAGCAAAAGAGACACCATCGCGCCATGCTTGATCCCGACCGCGCGCGAAAGGTTGGCCAAACGCAGGGCCGACTCGCGCGGAATGCGCAACGTCAGGCGCCGGGCGTCGGTCATTGTAGACAAAAAGCAAGCGGCTTTTTCATAGGAGAAATCCCTACTCCACAAAATGGATGCACGAGAAAATCCTTGGCTTTGTCTACGTGTGTCTACACAAGCGGACGCATGGCAAACAAAGCGGACTACGGCCGAGTGATCTCGGCTCGCATTGCAACCCAGAAGGCAAAACAGCTCGCCAAGCTGGCCAAGAGCAAGAGCACCGAGTCGCGGAAGTATCGCGTGTCCGACCTGCTCCGCATCGCGGCCGATGAGTTTTTGGCGCGCCACAAGGAGGCCGCATGAACCCCGC
>MWEJ01000384.1 GCA_002071025.1 Verrucomicrobia bacterium ADurb.Bin070
GGCTGAGGCTGGGCTGCGCGAAGTCCCGGCGCTGGGTTTCAGCCGTTACAGCCACGTCATTGCGCCGGTCGGCACCCACCGTCACGCCGGTTGTCTGGAGATCGGTCTCTGTCTGCGCGGTGCGCTCACCCTCCTGAATAACGGCCAGGAGCACCGGATCATGCCGGGCGACCTCTACCTCAACAAGCCGTCCGACACCCACTGCCTGACCGCCCATCCCAAGGGCACGGTCATCCACTGGCTGCTGATCCGCGAGCCGCGGCGCGGACAGGCCTTTCTGCGCCTCACCCATCCCGAAGCCCGCGACCTCTGGCGGCGGCTGACGCGCCTGCCCTGCCACATCATCGCCCGGACCGACACGGTGAAGCACGCCTTCGCCCACCTCTTCAAATACCACGCGCAGCCGGCCGGCCCCTACCGGACCGTCGGCCTGACCGCGGCGTGCACCTCGCTGCTGATGGGCGTGATCGACGCCGCCTCGCACAAGAGCGTGATCGCTCGCCCGCCGCTAATCGAGCAACTCACCGCCGCGATCCGCGAACACCCGGAGCGCGGCCTCCGCCTTGATGCCCTGGCGCGCGAGGCCCGTCTCTCGCCTTCGCTGCTGATCGCGCAGTTCAAGCAGATCACCGGGCTGCCGCCCATCCACTTCCAGCTTGCCTGCCGCCTGGAGAAGGCCAAACGCCTGCTGGCCGAGACCGACACGCCGATCACGCAACTGGCGTTTGATCTCGGCTTCTGCGCCTCGCAGCACTTCTCCGGCCACTTCAAGCGCGCGTTCGGCCTGACGCCGACCGCCTGGCGCAAACAGGCCGCCGCCGCGCACTGAGCGCGCGTGACCGTCAATTTCGGCAAGGCCGACTTCAAGCTGGCCGACGGCCGCGTGATCAAAGCCGGACGATCCCGGATCGAATATGCGGGACAGGCGCGCGTTTACGGCCGTCCCTGCCGGCCGCGCGCCAGTCGCGCAGCCTCGGCGTAATGGCGGTCAGCCTCCTGACGGCGGCCCAGGCCGGCCAGCGCGCGACCCAGCGCGGCGTGCACGTTCGCTTTGTCGGGATCCAGCCGCAGCGCCGCGCGCAGCGGCGCCTCCGCCTCCGACAGCCGCCCCCGCTGCACCAGCAGAACGCCCAAGTTGCCTTGCGCGCTCGCCGACTCCGGGTTCAGCCGCGCCGCCTCGGCACAGCAGCGGATCGCCTCGTCCAGCCGCTGCCGCTTGGCTTCGGTCACCGCCAGATTGTACCAGGCCGTGGCGTTGTCGGGCGCGCGCGCCAGCGCCTCGCTCAGACACTCGGCGGCGGCCGCCAGCTCGTTCTTGTCCGACAATACCGCGCCCATGTTGACGCGCGCGTCCACACTGTCCGGATTCAGCGCCAGCGCGCGGCGGTACTGTACCAAGGCCTGATCATACGCGCCGCCCTGCTGAAAGGCGATGCCGGACCGGACCAGCGACGCGTCATCCACAAAACGCTCGCGGATGCGGCGGATGGTCTCGTCGCCGCACGCCACGAATTCGGGGATGTTCGCCGCGCGTCCGGGTTCCGTGAACCGGTCGAGCAGCACCGCCGGCGTGCTGACGCCCCGCTCGTCGACCTGCGTCAGGAACAGGCGCGTGTAGGGCGATCCGGACTTGGAGGCGAAGACCAGCCAACGGCCGTTCGGTGACCAGCTATGCCACGAATTCATACGCGACAGGTTGCAGGCCAGCCGCCGCGCCTCACCGCCGCCGGACGGCACGATATACAGCTCGCTGTCCGGCTGCAGCAACATGAAGCTCGCCGCCTTGCAGAAAACGATCCAGCGGCCGTCCGGCGAATACTTGGGGAAGAAGTTGCTGGCCCCGTTGCCGGAGGCACCCGGCAGCGGGCGCGCCGTGCCGCCCCGTCCGTTGTTGAAGGGCACGGTGCAGAGGTCATAGCGGAAGGTCATCCCGCCGCTCAGGAACTCCTCGCACTCTTCGCGCCGCAGCAGGACCGCGTCCTTGCGCACCGGCCGACGCAGCTCGTGTACGCGGCTGCGCGCGAAAATCACGGTCCGTCCGTCCGGGCTCCACGCCGGATTGCTCTGTACGTACGCCGGATCATCCGCCCCCGGCAGCGGCGCGAAGGTGCCGGTCTGGCGGTCATACACCACAAGGATCCCCCGGATCGGGAAGAAGAGCTGTGAGAAGGCGAGGTCCGGCATGGGCAGAAACACCGAGCGGTCTTTGACCGTGCTGATCACATAACGCCCGTCCGGCGACACCTGCGAGAGCAGCCCGAAGGTCTGCACGCCGTCCTCCGGCCGGTACGCGCTCCACGAAAACAGTTTGTCGGGCGTCAGCTCGATCTCCGGCTCGACTCGCGCCGTCACGTAGGACCCCTTGTCGTTGGCGTAGTCGACGTCCATGCCCAGCACGCGGCCGTCGCGCGAGAAGGAGTGACAGTTGCCGCAGACCGGCAGCTTCTCCAGCACCACGCGCGGGCGCGAATCGGAAACCGGTCCCAAGCGCCAGCGGATGCGCGAGGGATCCTTGACCGCCTCGCTGAAAGGCAGGTTCACTTCGCGGTAGAAGATCGGCGCACCGACCGGATGCGGCGACACGCTCACACGGACCGTCGCCGCGCAAAGCACGCCCGCGCCGCGTCCGCCCCCCGAGAGTCCGAGCGCGGTCACCGTCGCCGGGCCCGCGCCGCAGCGCGCGACAAACCGGCGCCAGGTCCGCCGGCCGGGCCGCCAGGCCGGCGCGTCCGTAAACACCGTCAGCGGCGCGCGTCCGTCGGCGAACTCCGCCGCCAGCAGCCAGCGTTCCACAGCGAGATCCGCAGCGCGCCACGTGAACGCGGGCGGCGCCAGATCCGGCGGAAAGACCGTTCCGTCGAACGGGTACTCGAAGCGCGCGGTGCCGTCAGGCCGCACGTCCCGCGCCGCGCGCAGCAGCGACGCCGCGCGGCGCGACGGCACGGTCCACGCGAACAATCCCGCCGCGGCGCCGGCCGTCAGCGCCGCAGCCATCACTGTGTAGATGGCAGCCTTCATCGTAACCTTGTATGAAACCGTACCACATTGATACGCCCCCGATCAAGCGGGGCGCATGGCAGTTCTGTTGGGGTCCGTGATTCATAATCGTAATCTTGCTCGTAATCATAATCTTGAATGTGGCACGCACGAGCTCTTACACTGTCATCATGAACGGGCTATTCGACCATGAGAAGTTGACCGTCTATCAGGATTCGATCCGTTTTGTGGTGTGGGCGGGTGAACGCTTGGAAACACTTCCAAAGAGTCTGGCGGCCTACGACCAGTTGGATAGGGCTTCGACGTCGATTCCCTTAAATATTGCGGAGGGAAATGGAAAATACACAGCCCCGGATCGATGCCGGTTCTTTGACATAGCCCGCGGCTCGGCATTGGAATGCGCGGCGTGTCTGGATGTGCTTGTGGCCAGAAAGAGGCTTGCCCGTGCGGAGCAGGGGAAAGAGATACCGGTACGTATTGTCTCGATGCTGGCGGGCTTGATCCGCAGCACGTCCGCTGATCGTATCCATGAGGAACGGGCCGAATATGAG
>MWEJ01000385.1 GCA_002071025.1 Verrucomicrobia bacterium ADurb.Bin070
CCCTTCGACCTTTCCGCCGTCAAGCTCGGCCTGCCCGGCCGCGACGAGGCGCTGGAGCGTTACCGCCTGCTGCTGGGCAACATGGCCGAGCTGGGCATCGGCCTGCTCTGCTACAACTTCATGGCCGGCACCGGCTGGCACCGCACCGGCGAGCGTCCCGGCCGCGGCGGCGCGCGCGCCACCTATTTCAGTCTGGCGGAGACGCCGCGCGTGATGGACGGTCCGCTGCTGGAGACGGAGCAGGTGTGGGACAACTACGCCTCTTTCATCCGGGCGGTGATGCCCGAGGCCGAGCGGCTGGGCCTGCGCATGGGGCTGCACCCGGATGATCCGCCGCTGCCGTCGCTGGGCGGCATGGCGCGCGTGTTCGGCTCGCTGGAGGCGTTCGACCGCGCCTACGCGCTGGCGCCCTGCCGCGCCAACGGCGTGACCTTCTGCCAGGCCAACTTCAAATTGATGGGGGTGGACCTCGACGCGGCGGCGCGTCACTTCGGGTCGCGCATCGCCTTCGTGCATGTGCGCGACGTGCGCGGCACAGCCGAAGAGTTTGTCGAGCTGTTTCACGACGAGGGCGAGACCGACCAGCTCGCGCTCTTCCGCACCTATCGGGAGCTGTGTTTTGACGACGTGCCCTGCCGCTGCGACCACGTGCCGGCCATGGAGGGGGAGGGGGACGAGCCGGGATTCGTGCCGGGCTACGGCACGCTCGGCCGGCTCTTTGCCAACGGTTATCTCAAGGCGCTGCTCACGGCGGCCGGCCGCGCGCGCCCGGCGTAAAGCGCGCGGCAGAAGCTTCGCGCGCCGCGTGTCCGCACCCGATGGCTACAGGCCCAGCTCGTTCTGGCGCGAGGCGGGCTTGAGGCCGAGGCGCGCGTAGCAGGCCGGGGTGGCGAGGCGCCCTTTGGGCGTACGTTCCAGATAGCCCTCCTGGATCAGGAACGGTTCGTACACCTCCTCGATCGTGTCGGGCTCCTCGCCGACCGACACCGCGATGGTGTTGAGCCCGACCGGTCCGCCGTTGAATTTCAGCACCAGCGTCTCCAGGATGCGCAAGTCCATCTCATCCAAGCCGCGCGGGTCGATCTCCAGCAGGGCGAGCGCCTCGGCCGCGACCGGCCGCGTGATGCGGTTGCCGGCGCGCACCTGGGCGAAGTCGCGCACGCGCCGCAGCAGGTTGTTGGCGATGCGCGGCGTGCCGCGGGCGCGGGAGGCGATTTCGCGCGCGCCCTCCGGCTCCACCTGCACCTCCAGCTTGGCGGCCGAGCGCTCGATGA
This sequence comes from Verrucomicrobia bacterium ADurb.Bin070, assembly GCA_002071025.1. GTDB lineage: Bacteria > Verrucomicrobiota > Kiritimatiellia > RFP12 > UBA1067 > DUPH01. The sequence goes on from MWEJ01000385.1 coordinate 1,275, forward strand.
TCGTGGTCAGTTCGTCCGCATGGTAGTAGTCCAGCCGGTTGGCGATGCCGAAGCGCGAGCGCAGCGGGGCGGAGATCAGGCCGCTGCGCGTGGTGGCGCCCACCAGGGTGAAGCGCGGCAGCTCCAGACGCACCGACCGGGCGTTGGGGCCCTGGTCGATCATGATGTCGATCACAAAGTCCTCCATCGCCGAGTAGAGGTACTCCTCGACCGTGCGCTGCATGCGGTGGATCTCGTCGATGAAGATGATGCTGCCGGGCTCGGCGCTGGTGAGCAGGCCCGCGAGGTCGCCGGGCTTGTCGATGACCGGCCCCGACGTGGTCTTGACCGCGACGCCCATGGCCTCGCCGAGGATAAAGGCCAGGGTGGTCTTGCCGAGTCCGGGCGGTCCCGAGAGCAGCACGTGGTCGAGCGCCTCGCCGCGCTGGCGCGCGGCCTCGACGGCGAGCAGCAGACGGTCGCGGACCTTCTGCTGGCCGACGAAATCGTCGAACCGGGTGGGCCGCAGCCGGTTGTCGAACGACGCATTGCGCTGGTTGAACTCCTCTGAGGGGCGTGTCTGCATGGCCGGATATCATGGCAGAAAAAAGAGGATGAGGGAAGGTCACTTTCTGGGTTTCCTTTTGCTGCCCGGTCGTTTACACTTTTCCCGTTCGGTCATTCAGATTCTCGCACAAAAAAGATCATTCTATGCGCATTGCCATTGCCTATCCGCCGCTGCCGTCTGACAAAGGGGTTCCCCTGCTCTCTCAGAACCGCCAGTTTCAATGGTTTTCGCGGCCGACCTACATCTATCCGGTGGTGCCCGCGTTGGCTGCGACGCAGGCGCGGCGCGACGGGCACGAGGTGGCGTGGCTGGACGGCATCGCCAGCGAGTGGTCGCCGGAGACGTTTGATGCGCAGTTGGATGCGTTCGGTCCCGAGGTCGTGGTGATCGAGACCAAGACGCCGGTCGTTCGCCGTCACTGGGAGATCATCCGCGCGATGAAGGCGCGCCGCCCCGGCGTGGCGGTGGTGCTGGTGGGCGATCATGTCACGGCGCTGCCCGAGGAGAGCTTCGTGCAGTGTCCGGTGGACTACGTGCTGACCGGCGGCGACTATGATTTTCTGCTGCTCAATCTGCTGGCGGCGCTGCAGGCCGCGGCCGGCGGCGCGCCCGACCCGGCGGCCTTCGAGCCCGGCATCTACTGGCGCGAGGGCGGGGCGGTCAGGAACAGCGGCCCCTTCCGGCTCGACCACGACCTGAAGCGCGTGCCGTGGATTGACCGCGACCTGACGCAGTGGCGGCTCTATGCCGAGAAGAACGGCAACTACCGCCGCACGCCCGGGACGTACATCATGTCCGGGCGCGACTGCTGGCACGGCAAGTGTACCTTCTGCTCGTGGACCACGCTCTACCCGACGTATCGCGCGCGTGACGCTAAAGATGTGGTGGACGAGATCGGCGACCTGATCGAGCGTTACGGCGTGCGCGAGATCATGGACGACACCGGCAGCCTGCCGGCGGGCGCGTGGCTGAAGACCTTCTGCGAGGAGATGATCGCGCGCGGCTACCACAAGCGGGTGCGCATCGACTGCAACATGCGCTTTGGCTGCCTCGACGAGGCGGCCTACCGCCTGATGCGCAAGGCCGGGTTCCGGCTGGTGCTGTTCGGGCTGGAGTCAGCCAACCAGGCCACGCTTGACCGCCTGGTCAAGGCGCTGACCGTGTCGCAGATCGAAGAGGGGGCGCGCCTGGCGTCGCGCGCCGGGCTGGACGTGCATGTCACGGTCATGTTCGGCTACCCGTGGGAGGGCGAGCGCGAGATCGCCAACACCGTCAGCCTCGCGCGGCGCCTGCTGCGCAAGGGATACGCCTACACGCTGCAGGTCACGATGGTGGTGCCGTACCCCGGCACGCCGCTCTTCCGCGAACTGGATCAGGCCGGGCTGCTGCTGACGCGGGCGTGGGAGGAGTACGACATGCGGCGCCAGGTGATGGCGTCCGGCGTGCCGGAAGAGAGCATCAAAGCGGCCGTGCGGCAGGTCTACAAGGCGTTCCTGCACCCCGAGACCATCGTGCGGCGGATCGTTTCCACGCGTGACCCGCTGGCGGACCTGGCGTTCTACTGGCGCGGATTTTTATCGGTCGCAGGACATCTGCGCGATTTCAAAGGGTGAGGCGGCTCCATGCTAACGATTGTATATTGTCACTAGCATCCCATAGGAGGCACAATTAGCCCTTACCCATGCGGATTTGCTTGGTTTTTTGATGTCTTTTTTGAG
>MWEJ01000386.1 GCA_002071025.1 Verrucomicrobia bacterium ADurb.Bin070
GGCGCTGTCTGCCGGATGATTTCGAACACCTGTTTCATCGCATCCGATTCACCCACGATGTTCTCCATCCCGAACTTTTCGTTGAGCTGGCTCTCCAAGGTTTCGACCCGCTGCTCCAGGTCGCGCGATTTGAGCGCGCGCGCCACCAGCATGTCCAAGTGGTCGAGATTGATGGGTTTGGTCAGAAAATCATATGCCCCCTGCTTCATGGCATCAACAGCCGTCTCCACCGAGCCATAAGCCGTCAAAAGAATGCAGACCGTGCGGGGGTATTGCGCGATCACACGCCGCAACAGGCCCAGCCCATCCGTACCCGGCATACGCAGGTCAGACAGCAGCAGATCCACCGCGCGCCCGCTGCCCAGCACCGCCAGCGCGGCATCGGCGCTCTCCGCCGCCAGCACGGTGTAATGCCGCTGCAACGCGCGCTGCAGGCCGTCGCGCGTGTTCTTGTCGTCGTCCACGATCATGATCACCGGTTTATCGTCTCGTTCCATGCCGCCCCTATCCGTATGCTTCTTCTGCGCGGCCCGCGCGCGCGCCCCCTGCGCCGCCGTCCGGCGTGCTCAGCAGCCTGACCCGGCGCTCGGAGCGCGGCAGACGCACTTTGAAACAGGTTCCAGCCCCCGGCTTGCTCGAGAGTTCGATCTCGCCGCCATGTTCATCAATGATGCGCTGCACGATCATCAGCCCCAGTCCGGTGCCGGTACGTTTCGTCGTGTGATAGGGTTCAAAGATACGCTGCAGCTCTTCCGGCGCAATCCCCTTGCCCGTATCGATAAAGGCGATATCCACATAGACATCGCCCGCGCTGACGACAATCCTGAGCGTGCCGCTGTCCGGCATCGCCTCCAGGGCATTTTTGATCAGGTTGAAAAACACCTGTTTGATCTGGGACCGGTCGAGCTGCACCGTCGGGATGGTCTCCGTGATGTCGACCGAGACCGAAATGCGCCGGTTCTCAAATTCGGTTTTCAGCAGCGCCAGCGTCTCTTGCAGCACGTCGGTCGGTTGTTCAGGATGCAAGACCGGCTGCGTCGGGCGCAGCGCGCGCAGAAACTGCCGGATAATCGTGTCCAGCCGCTCCACCTCGGTACGGGCCACGCCCACCAGGTCGGCCAGAGGCTCGCGCGTGCCATCCGGCAGGCCGCTCAGCTCGCGCGCCAGAAGCTGCAGATGAATGTTCAGGGCGTTGAGCGGATTGCCGATCTCGTGCGCCACGCCGGCCGCCAACAACTTGATGGCGTTGGAACGTTCGCTTTCGAGCGTTGTGGCCTCCTGCCTGCGGTCGCGCGTGACATCACGCAGAATCACCAACACCCCCTTCTCAACCCAGCCATCTTCATTCAGCGGCACGGCATACACGCTGATAAAACGGTGTTCGGGATAAGACACCTCGATCTCGCGCGTCGCCATCCGCGCCCAGCCGCTCTCTGAAGCCGGCACTTCCAGCAGGTGCTCCCAGTCCCAGTCTCTCAGGATGCGCACGATCGAGCGGCCTTTGGTCCGCGCGTAGTCAAACCCCGCCAGCTTCTCTGCGGCGTGGTTGGCATAGAGCAGACGGCCCTCGTTGTCGATCACGACCACGCCCTCGTGGATCGTTTGGAAAATGGTCTCGAGAAACCCCCGTTCTTGCGCCAGACGCACCATCTGCGCCTGAAGACTTTCAGGGTTCAATTTGTCGATCCGCGCGACCAATCTGTCAAAAAAACCAGAGGCCATGTGAGTCACTACGATTCAGTGTCATTTTGACTCACACTATACCTGAAGCCTCTGAATCCGGCAAGTGCAATCCGCCTCGTGTGTGTCATCGGTTGACTCCCGACTCGCCTGCTTCCCTTTTCACCCGGAACACAGAACCCTCGCGAACCCCGGCCACCAACCGATTACCTCGTGTGTGGCGCGCGGCGTTACCCGGCCGTGCGCATGAGCACATCATGGATCGCCCCGGGCGTCTCACACTGCACGAGTTCCGACATCAGCGCGGGGTCGTTCAGCGTCGCGAGCGCGGCGGCGAGGAACGAGACATACCGTCCATTTTGCGAGGCAGGGAAGAGGGTCAGCAAAACCAGATTCACCGGCCGATTGTCCATGCCGCCGAAATCGAGGCCCGGCCGAGAGACGCCCAACGCACACACCACGTGATCGACGGCGTCCGTACGCCCATGCGGCGTAGCGATGCCGTGCCCGAGTCCGGTCGACATCGCGTGTTCACGGTCGAGCACCGCGCGCGAGGCCTCCGCGCGGTCCCGGATGCCCCCCTGCGCGTGCAGCAGATCAATCAGCTCGGCGATGGCGGCCTCTTTGGTGGTCGCCCTCAGGCGGGCGATGATTCGGTCGGCAGGCAGACGAGCGGCCACGCTCTCGCGCTTCTGCAATTCTTCCAGATCGGCAGGCACGATTTCAAACTGGGCGCGGTCATCATGCAGCACGGCGCGCAGGTTGGTCAGGAACTGTTCGTAATGCGCGGCCACTTCCATCACGTTCGACTTGATCTCCGCCCGAAGCTCTCCGGGTGCGTGGATGTCGATCTGCGTCGGGGAACAGGAGATGTTGATGACCTTGTCGTCTCTGCGGGCCTGATAAAGGCCCTCCTCACGATTCAGCGTGTGCGTGAAATACCCCTCGTTACGCAGTTCGCCCAGAAAACCATCGAGCACCAGAGAAACCATCTCCGCATTCGCGAACGTGTAGCGGATCGGCTTCAGTTCGGCCGTGCGGCCATCCGCCTTTTGTTTGCGCCGAATGACACCGGAGGCCGAACCCCTGTATACCGCGACCAGCAGCGGCGGCGACAGCACGGTGGTCAACAGCGTCATCATGACCGCAACGCCGAAAACCTCATCCGAGAGAAGGCCTTGCGTTTTGCCGATGCCGGCGATGATGAGCGCGACCTCACCGCGCGGCACCATGCCCACGCCGATGCGCAGCGCGCCCAGCGGATTGAAGGCGCAGAGCAGCGAGGGCAGCGCGCAGCCGACCATCTTGGCCAGGACCGCCACCGCGGTGTAGATCAGCCCAAAGGTCAGTATTTGGGGATCAAGCAGCAGTTTGACATTCACCATCATGCCCATCACCGCAAAAAAGATCGGGACCATCAGCGCGTAGACCGAATGCAGCTTCTCGCGGATCATGTGCGAGATATCGGCGCGCGACAACGCAAGTCCCACGACATACGCGCCGATGATCATGGCCAGATGCGCTTCCTCGAAAAGGCCGCCCACGACCAGCGCCAGGCCCAGCGCGGCGACCGCGATTTCTGTCTCGCCGCCCAAATGTTTGAGTCCCGACGACACGCGGCGCGACAGCAGGATGCCGAACACGGTGGCGCCCAGCCAGATGCCGATTGCCTTCACGGCGATGGTGCCGATTTCGGCCCAGTTGATACGGCCGGTGTCCGAATGGCCCGCCGCGACCAGCGCGGTGCCGATCGCCAGCATGATGATGCCCAGCACGTCATCGATCACGGCGGCGGCCAGCGTGGTCACCCCCTCCGGCGAATCGAGCTTGCGGCTTTCCGA
>MWEJ01000387.1 GCA_002071025.1 Verrucomicrobia bacterium ADurb.Bin070
CGGCATCGAGGCGCGTGATCGGATCAGCGAGATCGCGCCGGGCATGCCGATCCTGTTTGTCAGTGCTTTGATGGACCGGGTCATCCATCAGACGCATCTGGTCGAGGGGGTCAATTTTGTCCGCAAACCCTACTCGCGGCAGGGACTGCTGTCGGTCTTGCGTGCGAACCTCGACTGTACGTCCCGGTTCATGTCCCGCGAGCTTTTTGCGCCGTGCGGGCAATAATCGCTCTGCTTCTCCGTTTTTTCGATAAAACGTGAGGAGCAACATGGAGCAGAAACGCAAGATTGCAGTTGTTGCAGGCGCGTGCGCCTGCGTGTTTGCCGGTGCCGGCATGGAACATGTCCGGCAGCGTCTGGCTGTGCCGCTTCCCGAAGTTGAGGACGTCCGCGAGACCGTTCGCGTGACACCGACGCCGGGCCGGGTGGTCACGGTGCGGGATGAGGCGGCCGAACGCGCGGCCGAAGCTTTGCGCAAACGGGTCGCTGAACTGGAAAAAGCGTTGGCCGAACGCGACACTGCGCGTGCGCAGCAGCCCGAGCAGCCTCAGGTGGCCGACGCGAACGCGGGGCGCGGTGAAGGCCGCGACCGCCGGCAGTCCTGGGAAGAGCGCATGGAGCAGATGCGCAAGGACAACCCCGAGCAGTATGCCGAGATGCAGCGGCGTCGCGAGGAGTTCCGGCAGAGCGTGGAGCAGCGCGTTCGCGAGCGGGAGGATTTTCTTGATGCGGTCGATGTCGCCGGCATGACCCCCGAGCAGCGCCAGAACCATGAACAGTTGCTGGCCACGGTCGCGCGCGTGAACGAGCTGATGGCGGGCATGATGGAAGGCGGCCGTCCGCGCGGCGAAGAGGGGGATGCCATGCGCCGGGAGATGGGGGAGGCGATGGCCAGCCTCGGACAGCTCTATGAGTCCGAGCGCCGCTACCTGCTGGAGGCGACCGCCAAGGCGGCCGGCTATACGGGCAGCGACGCGCAGGCCTTCACCGAGCACATTCAGGCGATCTACGAAAACACCTCCATGATGCCCGGCGGCTTCGGCCGCCGGGGCGGCGGGGGACGTTGAGGGAGGGAGAAGGGAGGAAGGAAGAGGGAGGAAGGAGGACGCAGGGGCGTGTGCGTTAGACGTTGAAGAGGAAGTGCATGACGTCGCCATCCTGGACGATGTACTCTTTGCCCTCGACGCGCATCACGCCGGCTGCCTTTGCGCCGGCTTCGCCGTTCAAGCGGACGTAATCGTCATATGCGATGACCTCGGCGCGGATGAAGCCCCGTTCGAAGTCGGTATGGATGACGCCCGCGCAGCGCGGGGCGCCCCAGCCGCGGTGAAAGGTCCAGGCCCTGACCTCTTTGGGGCCGGCCGTGAAGTAGCTGGCGAGCCCCAGCGTGTGGTAGGCCATGCGGATCGTCTGGTCGAGCCCGCTCTCCTTGAGCCCGTACGAGGCCAGGAAATCGTCGCGCTCGGAATCGGTCAGGCCAGCCAGTTCGGCCTCCATCTTGGCGGAGATGACCACCACGTCGCACCCTTTTTCCGATGCATGCGCCTTGACGCGCTCGACCTGTGCGCCGCCGCCGTCGAGTTCGGTCTCGCCGACATTGGCGCAGTAGATGACCGGCTTGTCGGTCAGGAACTGGAGTTCGGTCAGCGTGTTGCCCAATGCATCGCCTTCGGCGCGCGGGAAGGTCCGGACCGGGCGGCCTTCGTTGAGGTGCTGCATCAGCCGTTCCATGGCGTCGACCTCCTTGCGCAGCTCTTTGTCGGCGCGCGCCTGGCGCGAGATGCGGTCGATGCGCTTCTCAAGCGATTGCATGTCGGCCAGCACCAGTTCGGTCTCGATGATCTCGATGTCGCGCACCGGGTCGATGCCCCCTTCGACGTGAACCACGTCGTCATCGGCGAAGCAGCGCACCACCTGCAGCACGGCATCGGTTTCGCGGATGTTGGCCAGGAATTTGTTGCCCAGTCCCTCGCCTTTGCTGGCGCCGCGCACCAAGCCCGCGATGTCGATGAAATCGACGGTCGCCTTGACGACCTGCGCCGGCTTGACGATCGCCGCGAGCGCGTCGAGGCGCGTGTCGGTCATCGGTACGGTCGCTTTGTTGGGCTCGATCGTGCAGAAGGGATAATTGGCCGCTTCCGCGTGCTGCGCACGGGTCAATGCGTTGAAAAGAGTGGATTTGCCGACGTTAGGGAGTCCGACGATGCCTACGCCTAGTGCCATGGGTGAGAGTCCTTATGAGGTGAAAAACGGTCGCGAATAGTAACACACTCCGGCCGGGTGCGTCACGCTTTGTCCATGTATTCGGTTAGCCACGGGGGAGTGGCATACTGATGCGAGGGGAAGAGGAAGATACGGGGTGGCTGGCCCCGTTGGTGTCCCGGCTTTAGCCGGCTGGGGCGAACCGGGCCGACTGAAGTCGGTACACCAGCCTGTGCCGCATCAGTTCCGCTTTCTCTCGCGCTTCGTCTGCCCCCCCGTCGCTAACCGAATGCGTTTTATGCGTGAAGCCCGAATCCGTTGTGTGGTATGCTAAGGGGAAAACGGAGTGTTTGGATATGAGTTTTTTTAAGACGATCTGCCTCATTTTGTTGGGCCTGGGTGTCTGCTGCGCCCCGCTGGACGGCTGGGCCAAAGACAAGGACAAAGAGCCCAAGGTCTCCGAGCTGCTGCAGCCTGCCAACGAACTGATGTCGCAGGCCTCTACCTCGTATGTCGACGGCAAAGCCAAGGAGGCCATCGAGGGGTATCGTAAAGCGCTGGAAGAGCTGGCGCGGCTGGAGCGCGAGAACCCCGCACGTGTCACCGGCTCAGAGTTTGCTCCGGTCCGTTTCCGTAAGGCGCTGTGCGAGACTGAGATCGACCGTATTATGCTCGAAGAGATGAACGCCACCGCCCGGACCGTGGCCGTCACCGACACGTCGGCGCTGGAGGCCAAGCGCGCGGCCCGCAAAAAAGAGGCCGAGACCAACAATCTGCCTGAAGTCGCGGTCAAGCTGGCCCCTAAAAAAGGTGAAACGCCGGAGTCTGCGCCCGCTGCGAAGGCGGCAGGCAAGCAGAACGCCGCGGCAGAAAAACCGGTCAGCATCCGTGACGAACTGGAATGGGCTAAAGACATGCTTTCGGTCGACCGGTTCGATGAAGTGGAGGCGTCGGTCGTCAAGGTGCTGAAGCAGGACCCCGAACATGTCGAAGCCCGGCTGCTGATGGCGCTGTCGAATGTGCAGCAGGGGAAGCACCGTGATGCCGCTGTGGTTTTGGACGACCTGCTGCAGGACGCGCCGCGCGACGAATCGGTCTTGTTGCTGGCAGCGGGCTGCTATGCGGCGGCCGGCAATTACGGCCGGGCTATGACTACGCTGGACAAGGCGCTGACGGTCAACCCGAAGCGCCCGGACGGCTACCTCAACATGGCGTGGCTGTTGCTGGAGATGACGCCCGGCAAGCTGGACGAACCCGAGATGTACTATCGTCAGGCCGTGAAGCTCGGCGGCACGCGCGACCGCGATC